>JAZUEE010000098.1:0-7035 GCA_045639985.1 Bacteroidales bacterium | reverse complement strand
CTTCGTCAATAGAGTTGTCAACGACTTCGCTCACGAGATGGTGCAGACCGCGCTTGCTGACATCGCCAATATACATAGCCGGACGCTTGCGTACGGCCTCGAGGCCTTCGAGCACTTGAATATTACTGGCACTATAGGTTTCTTCAATCGGTTTATTGTTTTCTATCTCACTCATTTTCAAATACTTTAATTTTTTCAACAAAACGTGCAAAGATACGAAAAAAATCGGAAAATCGTTACACATTTTTTCAGGCGCAGATGCAGACAAAAAACACCGATTATCTACTAAGCAATGGCTCCAATTACAACCCATCATTTATTCATCAACATTAGCCATTCGCCATTTCACCTCTGCATCCTACAGAAATTAACTATTAATAGTTAAAAATAACAAATATGTAATTATTGTTAAATTGTATTGAAAAAATATTATTTTTGCCGCACGATTAAAGCATCCATGCAAATAGCCATAGGGTAACGATATTTGTTATAACATGACTACTTGGTTAACAATATTATTAATAACAAAATTTAACAACAATGAATCAAGACACCATAGAGATAAAAGGAACTTCTTTATGTGATGAGATTTGGAAAATCTTACATGAAACCTCCAAAATGATGCGCGAAGCGGAAGAAAAACACCAAGCGGATTACGAGAAACGTCAAGTGGAAGATGAAAGACGTCAGGCGGAATATGAGAGACAACGCCAGGCGGAGTGCGCGGAGTACGAGAAACGCCAAACAGAGTACGAGAAACAACGTCAGAAAGATTATGAAAGATGGAAGGCGGAATACGAAAAACGTCAGGCGGAGCACGAAAAACGTCAGGCGAAAGCGAAAAAACAGATGGAGGGACTTCGCCTGCAAATGATGGAGACCGACCGCAAGTTAAAAGAAGAAGCCACCCGATATGCATCCCTGACGGGGCACGTGGTGGAGGGACTGATGGAGCCCTCCGCGATGGCACTGTTCCAGCAGGTTGGCTTCGACATCAGCAAATGCTGGAAAAACATGAAGGGCAAACGCAAGGATCTGAATATCGGAATGGAGGTGGACTTGTTTCTGCACGACACCACGGATGCCGTGGCGGTGGAAGTGCAGACCCACTGCACCAAGGGCGATGTAGATTATTTCCTCAAGCAGATGGAGAAGTTCGCGGATATATTTCAGAAATACGCCGACACAAACGTGTATTTGGCCATGGCCGCCATCAACTACGACTACGAAGCCGACAAGTACGCGGCGGAGAAAGGCATGTTCGTCATCCGTGTCTGCGAGGACGCCTTCTACCTCGACCCGGCCCAAAAGGAAGACATGACATATTTCTACCAAGGGAAATGCCATGAGGGGACAACTTATATCAAGAGGAGTCCTTGCTGAACAATATTTCTACACTAAAATCATTGGAATGTTTTCTCTATCTTTGCCCCCTCGCAAACAACGACCATTATGCACAAACAATTACTGATATATGACTGAAGACAACTACTCCATAGCAGATGACCTTGCCACCCTGACTTCGCGTTCCTTTTTTCTGACAGGAAAAGCGGGAACGGGGAAGACTACTTTTCTGAAGCAATTACGCAACAACACGGACAAGCAGATGGCCGTAGTAGCCCCTACGGGCGTAGCAGCCATCAATGCGGGCGGCGTCACCATACACTCTTTCTTCCAATTGCCCTTCACGCCATTTGTACCCACACCGGAAGGGCGCTTGAACCTCACCCGGAAAATCAAAATGTCGGGGCGCAAACGCAAAGTTTTACAAGAACTGGAGTTACTTGTCATTGACGAAATCAGCATGGTGCGCGCCGACGTGCTGGACGAGATTGACACCGTGCTGCGCCATTTCCGTTTTCGCCACAACGAGCCCTTTGGCGGTGTGCAGCTGATCTGCATCGGCGACCTGTATCAGCTGGCACCCGTCGCCGTGCCTGAGGAGTGGCAGGTATTGGAGCCCTACTACAAAACGCCTTATTTTTTCGACAGTCAAGTCATCCAACAGAATCCCCTACTTTACGTAGAGTTCGACAAGATTTTCCGACAGAGTGACAAACATTTCATCCGCATCCTCAATGCCGTTCGCGATGACAAGCTTACCGAATCCGACCTCCAACTTCTTCAAAAACAGCATGCTCCATCATTTGACATTTCCAAACATCCAGACTACATCCTCCTTACCACACACAATGCCAAAGCGGACAGAGTGAACAATCAGGAAATGGCACGACTGAAAGCCAAAGAATATGTGTTCCAGGCCGAAATCAAAGGCGAATTTCCTGAAAAGAATTTTCCCAACAGTTCCGAATTATGCTTGAAGAAAGGTGCCAAGGTGATGTTTATCGCCAATGACACCGACACTCCGCGCCGATATTTCAACGGCAAAATCGGAACCATATCGCACATTGATGACGAACACATCTACGTTCACTGCGAAGACGAAGAGGACGACATCGAAGTCAAGCAAGAAGAGTGGAAAAACATCCGCTACAACGTAAATCCCGTCAACAAACAAATTGAGGAAAAGGAATTGGGCACTTTCAGGCAATATCCGCTGCGTTTGGCCTGGGCTATCACCATCCACAAAAGTCAGGGACTGACTTTCGACAAAGTGGCCGTGGATATTGAAGCGGCCTTTGCAGCAGGGCAGGTTTATGTAGCATTGAGCCGATGTCGTTCTCTTGAAGGCATCGCCCTGCTCAGCAACCTCAACCGCAGTTCCTTATCCGTTGACCACGATGTAGTAGAATACACTTCGCACAAAGGGGATTTCCAGCAACTCAAGCAACAATTAGAAATAGACAAATCCCAATACAACCAGGTGGTTGTCCTCTCCATCTTCAACTTTTCCTTCAGTTTCGGGCAGACCAAGGAATTGCGGAACCTCATCGGCAGTGAATCGGACCTCTTCAACAGAAAAGCGCATCAATACATCTCGCAAGTAGAAAGCGCGATGGACAAACTTTATACCGTAAGCGGCAAATTCCAACGACAAATCTCATCACTGTATTCTGACAACAATGCCGAGAAGTTAGCCGAACGCATCGCCGCCGCGTCTGACTATTTCACGAAAGAAATAGATGATTTCATCAAAATCATCAAATCATCAGAAGTGAAAAGTTCTGATTTTGAAACCGCTACCGAATACAATTTCTGCCTACAGGCCATTTACGACGATTTATGCCGTAAAAAATTCATCATCAAAAATATACGAGAAGATTTTTCCACAGAACATTATCTTGCCATCAAGAACAAATTTACAATTCCGAAATTGGAGATGAAAACATACAAATCTTCTTTAAAAGATGACAAGGAACAAAAGAAGAAGGAACCGAAAATCAGCACATACGATGTCACCTACGACTTGTATAAAAAAGGCAAGGACATCAAGCAAATCGCCGAAGAGAGAGGTTTTACAGCCAACACCATCGAAGGTCACATCGCGCGATTCATCAAGGAAGGCAAGATTTCAGTGTATGACTTCGCCACCAAAGAGCAGATAGAAGCCACCCGAGCATTTTTCGAAGCTGGCGGCGGACTGAAAGACGTGTTTGAAGCTTTGGAGGGCAACCTCAGTTATGGCGAACTCAAGATGATTCAGGCCGGCATCGAGTTTGAGAAAAAAGAATGAAAGACCTATTTTTGAGTGGAATAATAGAACATATCAAAATCCTGTTGTATCTTCGTCCCCTCGCTATGCCAATTATTTGTACCTAGATAATAGTCACAAATGACTTCACGCATTCGCGTAAACTCTTTTAGATTATGCTTGCCTTTTTGGGCTACTATCGTCAGATCTATCAATTCCAAAGCTCTAAAAATCGCCCGCTCACATTGGACAGCATTACCTTTTTCTTTCCAACGATTCGCACGTGATATTTCACTGCCGATGTTAAGCATCTGTTGAGCTAAAGACATTTTTGCCCACCGTCCTGCTGCCAACTCGCCATGTTGAGTTTCCATTACTGTATCAGCGTATTTATGATATCAATTATTTGTTTCCGAATAGTTTCATCTTCCACATCGCGACTTCGATTACCTTGACGTGGACGTATATTGATTAGAGAATCGAATTCCAAGAAATCCTCGCCTTCTAATTCAGGATACAAATTTATGCCCCATAAATTTTCTTGCTCTGATCCGTCAGATAAAAGCAGTGATTCCAAATCAGAATGCAATTCGGCATCCAGTGCGACAAGTTTTCGATCAACGTCAACCACACCTTTAACCATATCACCAAAAAAGTGCTCTTGCATCTTGACAAGAGTACTTTTATCAAAGGGTTCAAAAAAAATCTTCATTTTATAAATATGCAATATTAGGACTTACTTCGCGTTGCGGGCACGAATCATGGCGCCGGTTTTGGCTTTACCCACGCGGATGTAGTCAGTCAGCGGACGATTAGCAGGGCAAATGAAGGAGCAGGAACCGCATTCGATACAGTTCATAATGCCGTTCTTCTCGCATTCTTCCCATTTCTGCTGTTGAGCCAAAGTGGCGAGCAACGTAGATTCCAAACCCATCGGACAGCCGTTTACACACTTGCCACAGCGAATGCACGGATAAACCGGACCGCGCTGACTTTCTTTTTCATTCATAAACAGCAAACTTCCCATTCCCTTGGCGATATAGGCGTCCAGATTGGAGATAGCTTTACCCATCATCGGGCCACCGGCGATAATCTTGCCCGTATCTTCAGGAATGCCCACGGCATTGAGCACGTCCCGAATCGGCGTTCCCAAACGAAGACGGAAGATTTTACATTCCTCTTTCGGGATAGACTTGCCGGAAACCGTTGTGTAGGCCTGTACAATAGGTTTGTTCTTCTGTACGGCCTGATAAAGCACGTACATGGTAGTAATATTGTTCACGATGCAGCCCACAGAGATTGGAAGTGCGCCGTTGGGCACGCTGCGACCGGTAATAGCCTTAATCAACTGTTTTTCGGCACCCTGCGGATATTTCATCTTCAGTGGTTGAACTTCAATATTGGTGAATTTTTTGGCCATTTCCACCAAAGCGGCGATAGCGCGCGGCTTATTGTTTTCAATACCGATAATGGCTTTGGAAGCACCTGAAGCGATGAGGGCGATTTCAATACCGATGAGACATTGTTCCGTACGTTCCAAAATCACGCGGTTATCGGTAGAAATGTATGGTTCGCATTCTGCGGCGTTGACAATCAGATATTCACACTTTTGCTCGGGTTTGAGCATATATTTAATGTGTGTCGGGAAGCACGCGCCACCAAGACCGACAATACCACGGTCTTTCATGCGGGCGATGATTTCTTCCTTGTTGAGTTTGATATCGCGGATAATGTCCGGCGTAGTGTCGATATCCTCCATCCACTCATCGCCTTCGCGGTCAATGACGATGGCCGGTTTTTTATAGCCGGTAATGTCAGCAATCATATCGATGCGGTTGACGGTTCCGGAAATCGGAGAGTGGATATTGGCGCACATAAATGCCTGTGCTTCGCCAATCAGTTGGCCGACCTTCACCTTATCGCCTTTTTGGACAATCGGTGTGGCCGGTGCGCCGAGATGCTGCGTCATATAAACCACGGCCTGGTCCGGCAACGGGAAGGTAACCACATCGGCGGAGTGGGCGAACTTGTTTCCTTCCGGGTGTACACCACCCATATTGAATGTTTTCTTTCCTAATTTCTTTATATCAGCAGCAATTTCTTTAGAGATTTCGCTTGCTAATTCACTTGCTAATTCGGGTATTCTATCATTCATAATGTTAAGCTTCTACAGGGTTAGTATTTGTGTTAGCGGCTTCTGCGGCAGGCGTAGCATTTTCCACTGCTACAGGGGTTTTCTTTTCAGGGAAGTTAACCGCATGAATAGCACCTACTGGGCATTCGGCCACGCACTTGCGGCAGGCCTTACATTTTGTATAGTCGATATAGGCGAGGTTGTCCGTCACCGTGATGGCCTCAAACGGGCAAACTTTGGCGCACTTACCACAACCGATACAGGCCGCTTTGCAGTTCTTCTTAGCCACAGCGCCTTTTTCCTTATTGTTGCAGGCGACATAGACGCGTCTGTTGTTTTTGCCTTTGTCGCGGGTTTCGAGCACGCCTCTCGGGCAGGCCTTTACGCAAGCTTTGCAACCCACGCACTTGTTTTCATCCACTTCTGGAAGATGTGTTTCTGGATTGATATGGATAGCATCAAACTTGCAGGCGACGGTACAGTCGCCGCAGCCGAGACATCCGAACGGGCAGGCGCCTTCGCCAGCAAACACCGTATTGGCGAATGCGCAAGTCATCGCTGAATCATATTTCACCTTGGCTGGAGAGTTTTCACAAGTACCATTACAGCGCACAACGCACACCTGGGGCTCTTTCGTTGATGCCTCAATGCCCAAAATGGCACCGATTTTCTCATAATCACCGCCCGGGCAGTAGGCGATACTGGTATCCATGGCTTTCACCATGGCTTCGGCCATAGCATGGCAGCCGGCAAAACCGCAGCCGCCGCAATTGGCTCCGGGCAGACATTCTTGGACTTCCTCAATACGTGGATCTTCCTCCACGTGAAAAACTTTGGATACAAAATAAAGAATCACTGCGGCAATCAAACCTATTAATCCAATGGTAATTGCAGCATAAATAACAGTAGATGTTGTCATATTTTTATTGTTTTATTTCTCAAAAAAAACGAGAGCGCAAAGATAGTAAATTTGTATCTTTGCCGCCTCAAAAAAATAGCATATAATTTAAAAAATTTAAATACAATGAGTAACTATGATTTAATCGTGATTGGCAGCGGTCCTGGCGGATATGTGGCTGCCATTAAAGCATCCAAGCTGAATATGAAAGTGGCCGTTGTGGAACGTGCCGAACTCGGTGGCATCTGCCTCAACTGGGGCTGTATTCCCACCAAGGCGCTACTCAAATCCGCACAGGTCTTCAAATACATGTCGCACGCCGCTGAATACGGTTTGCAAGTTGACGGTACAGTAAAACCGGATTTTGAAGCTGTGGTGAAACGCAGTCGCGGAGTGGCCGACACCATGAGC
>JAZUEE010000097.1:0-4418 GCA_045639985.1 Bacteroidales bacterium | reverse complement strand
AGCGCGCTATTGATTGGTCCGTTAATCAAAACGAAGTGGGCGCAGACCAACTATTACAACAATCTGTGCCCAGTTGACGCAAACGGTCCCGGCGGGCATGCCTTTATCTGTGATGGATTTGACGAGCCATATTTTCATGTCAACTGGGGCTGGGGAGGAAGTCACAACGGTTATTTCACTTTGTCAGCCATGAATCCAGGCCCATACTCTTTCAATTCCGAGCAGGCCGCCATCATCGGCATCCGAGGACCGCATCTGCCCGGTGTTAGTGTTGCAGAGCATCCCAACGAACCGTCCTTGTCGGTTTATCCAAATCCCTCCAACGGGCAGTTCTCCATTCAATTGTCTTCTGACAACCTACTGCCGCAAAGTAATTTTTTCATTTACGACATTTACGGTCGTTTGCTCAAAAGCGGACGTGTCGAAAGCAATCGTTACTCCATAAATTTAAAAGACTTATCCGCCGGCACGTACATCTTGCAAGTAGGAACTTCTACAGGCAAAATTTCCAAAAAAATCATCATCCAATAAATAACTTATGGCAGTCAACCCCCAAATAGAAGCCACTTGGAAAGAGGTCTTATGGGACCAATTTCAAGCCCCATATTTTGCGCAACTGAAATCATTTTTGCAAGAAGAGAAGCAACATTATCGTGTTTTTCCTCCGGGTCCCTGCATTTTCAATGCTTTCAACAGCACACCATTTGACAAGGTGAAGGTCGTGATTATCGGGCAAGACCCGTACCATGAGATCGGACAGGCGCACGGGCTCTGTTTTTCCGTGCAGGACGGCGTGCCGTTCCCAAAATCGCTCATCAACATCTTCAAGGAGTTGCAAGACGACGTAGGCTTTGTCATCCCGCAAAGCGGCAATCTGCAGAAGTGGACCGAGCAAGGTGTGCTTTTGCTGAATGCGACGCTCACGGTGCGCGAGCATGCGGCAGGCGCACACCAGGGCCGCGGATGGGAACAGTTCACGGACTGCGCCATCCAACGGCTGTCCGAGCGCCGCGAAGGACTCATCTTCCTCCTTTGGGGCAACTACGCCATCAACAAACGCGCACTGATTGACCCCAACAAGCATTTTGTGCTGACGGCCGCGCACCCGTCACCACTTTCCGCATTCCGCGGCTTCTTCGGATGCAAACATTTCTCCAAAACCAACGAGTTGCTCAGACAGATGGGGAAAGAGCCGATTGATTGGCAGTTGTAGTTTCAGGTTTCAGGTTTCAAGTTTCAGGTAAGTCACATAGGATATCAAGTGCCATACTTAATGGCAAAAGTTTAAAGTTTAAGGTTTAAAAAATCAATAGTCAAAGTTTGAGAGTAGAGACGTAGAAAGGTCGAAAAGTAGAGGGAAGGCACCCGAATGCTAAAAGCCAACAGCCAAATTTTCATTGACTTTCACCTGTTCATAAACGCAGTAAGTAACAACATCTTACTGCGTTATTTTTTGTATATTTGCCGCCTTAATTTTCATTATATGAAAAAAGCTTTATTACTTAGTGCAACAATCTTCGTACTGGCTTCGCTCCGCCTTGCTGCGCAGACCGAAGTTTCTCTGTACCTACACGACTCCAGCGTTCAGACCTTTTCGGTGAACGAAACAGGCAAAATCTATTTTGACAACGAACGTCTCTTCATTGATGACGGGACTGCTGTTCCTTACAGTTTCGAAGTGTCTTCCATCCGGAAAATGCGCTTCGACGCGCCTGTTGGCATTGAAGACATTACGACTCCCGAATTCAAGATTTATCCGAATCCTGTCGGTTCGTTCCTCAAAATCAGCGGCACCTCCTACCCTGTCCATTACGAAATTTTCGCTATGGACGGCCGACTGATGATGGTGGGCAACAGCAACAGTGAAACGACTTTGGATATGAGTTCCTTTGCGAAAGGACTCTACCTCATCAAAGTCAATGGTAAAACTTTCAAAATCAGCAAAATATGAAAAAGACAGTTCTCATTTTGACAGTTCTATTCTTGGCAGTTTCCAGTTTTGCCCAAAGCATCCTGCACATACACCACGGCAGCAATGTCGTTTTTGAAAAGAGCATTTCCCAAATCGACAGCATCAAGTTCCATGGACCGAGTTCCGTATTCAACTACGGCAATGACTACCGAGCATTCCCTTGTAGTGAGATTGACAGCATCACATTCAGCGACGAAACGTTGATGTCAGGCCAGGACATCTACATCAACTGGAACGCCAACACCGTAAGCATCGACAATCCTCTGGACACCGCCGGCGTAACCATCTTGACAGATGGTGCCAAAGTTGACGTCAACGTCACTTCTGACATACAAGACATCGTCTATCACTTGTCTGGAAGCACCTCCGACGGTTATTTATACATCACTCCGAACAAGCGTTTCACTTTGTCGTTGGAAGGCGTTTCCATCACCAACAGCGAAGGACCCGCCATTAACGTCTTAGTGGACAAAAAGACAAATGTCATTTTAGCCAACAGTTCCCAGAACTACTTGAGCGATGGCAGTGGCAGTTCCAAGAAGGCCGCGTTGCAGAGCAAAAGCGAGCTTATCTTCAACGGCAGCGGCACACTGACCGTGGATGGGCAAAAGAAAAACGGCATTCACAGTGACGACTATGTGCAAATCAACAGCGGGCACATCGTCGTGGCCTCCGCCGTTGCCGACGGCATCCACTGCGACTACTTCTTGATGAGCGGCGGCACATTGGACATCACCTCCAACGGTGACGGCATTGACGGCGACGAAGGCTACGTGGCCATCGACAACGGCACGATAAACATCACCACACCAACTGCCGACTGCAAGTCCATCAAATGCGACAGCACGCTGACCATCAACGGCGGCAACATCACGATTGTGAACAGCGGTGGCCAGAGCAAAGGACTCAAAAGCAAGCAAGGCATCGTCATCAACGGCGGCGAGATCAACATCACCCCATCGGGCACAACCGTGTTGGAAGACGTTGACGGCACCAATGACCCATCGTACTGTACCGGCATCGCCAGTGACGGCACCGTGCAAATCAACGGCGGACACATCACCATAACCTTGCCCAGCTGCAACAGCGGCGGTCGCGGCATCAAAGGAGACAGCACCGTCACCATCTCGGGCGGCACGATTGACATTACCACGGCAGGCAACGGCACCGTATATACCGTAAGTGGGACGACCAAAGATGCCTACACCTGTTCCTGCATCCGCAGCGATTACAGCATAGACATCACAGGCGGGCATATCACCTGTACCAGCACCGGCACCGGCGGCAAGGGTCTCACCTGCGAAGGCGAAATCAACATCGGCACGCTGAATGCCGAAGATTCGCTGCTCATCCTCAACGTCACCACATCTGGTGCGCACGTCGCCATCACAACTGGTGGAGGTGGCGGATGGCCCGGCGGGGGCGGCGGTCCAGGCAGCGATGGCGAATATGCAAATCCCAAAGGCATCAAAGCCGACGGCAACCTCACGGTCAACAGCGGCATCATCACGGTGAACTGCACCCAGAACACCGAAGGCGGCGAATGCATAGAAAGCAAGAGCATCCTCACCATCAACGGCGGACAGCTCACGCTCACATCCAAATACGATGATGCCATCAACGCCGGCACACGCCTGAACATCAACGGCGGCACCACGTATGCAGCTTCCGAGAACAACGACGCCATCGACAGCAACGGCCAGCTCTACATCACGGGCGGGTTCACTATTGCTTCTGCAAAAAAATCCCCAGAGGAAGCCTTTGACGCCGACAACAACACCTTTTCCATCACAGGCGGCACCATCATCGGCACCGGTCCCAGCGGTGGCATGTTCACCTCCCCAACAGCCAGTGCCTGCACCCAGCACTCGATGAAGTACACGGGCAGCGGCAACAACGCCGTCCAAATCATCCGCGACAGTGATGGGGCAGCCATTCTCACCTTCCACATTCCGACCTTCAGCGGAGACGGCGGACCCGGCGGTTGGCCCGGCGGCGGCGGTTCCTCATCCGCAGTGCTCACCTTCAGCAGTCCCGACCTCATCCAAGGCTCCTACACGCTGAAGTACGGCGGCACTATCACCGGAGGCACCGACTTCCACAACTACTACACAGGAGCGACCTACACCGGCGGCAATACAAAGACTTTCAACGTAGGCTCTTCTTTCAGCATTACAACAGTCAATTAGCATTTTTCAAAAAAATAACAATTCGCAAAAAGTTAGATTTTCCGGAGCGTCTCATTAACATTAAATTTTGAAATTTCAGTTCATACATCATGTACGGTTCCACAAACAATAGCAAGGCAAAAAAAAGAAGAACAAATTCCAGTTCTGGCAAGCGTTCCAAATGGATAAAGCCATTTTGGACGGCGTATGCCATAGGTGCGGGCATCATCCTGCTCCTTTTCATCCTCATTTCATTGGGATGGATAGGCTATATGCCC
>JAZUEE010000096.1:0-3696 GCA_045639985.1 Bacteroidales bacterium | reverse complement strand
ATGCCATATCCGCATCGCTACCCTGCTTAAAATAGACGTTAATCGTAACATCTCCCGTTGAAGACGCATCCGAAGTGATATACATCATATTCTCCACGCCATTGATACTCTCTTCCAAGGGCATCACCACGGAATTCATTACGGTTTGCGCATCGGCTCCTGTATAGGAGGCCGAAACAGATATTGTTGGAGGAGCAATATCCGGATACTGCTCTATGGAAAGCGTTTTCAGCGTAATAAAACCTACCAGCAAAAGAATGAGGCCCACACATATAGCCATCACCCTGTGCTTAATGAAAAAGTAACTTTTCGCCATAATCTACCAATGAAAAATTATTTCACAATCTGCCCGTCCGTGACATTTGCCGCACCCACCTTAACGATTTCCTCACCATCCTTCAATCCCTTCATAACAATATATTCTTTCCCGTCATTGGTAGGGGTTACCTCTATGACACGACCTTTGGCTTTTCCTTCCTTGTCAACCACATATACCAATGTTTGATTTTGGATACGAACCGTAGCCGACTGCGGAATCACATAGATACTATCGTATGTAAAGGGCATAATAATAGTGGATGAGAGACCAGAATGAAGCATTCTATCCGGATTGGGAAATTCGGCTTTGCAGGCCACGGCTCCCGTTCTTTCATCCAAAACGCCTGATGCACTGACCACTTTCCCTTTTTGAGCATAGATTTGTCCGTTTTTCAACTTCAAAGAAACCTCCGGAAGATAATCCAATACATCTTCCATATTTTTTGTTTCATCCATAATATTTAACAATTGAAGTTCATTGATAGAAAAAGAAGCCGTCACCACGCTATTGTCACTGACAATCGTTAAAACGTCCATTGTGCTTATTTGGTCGCCCACACGATTAGGAATCGTCCCAACTTCGCCGCTTACCGGGGCGGTAATAGTGCAATAGCTGAGTTGTAATTGAGCTTGTTGTAGAGAGGCCTCCGCCTGACGCAATGTAGCTTTCGCTGACGCCAACTGGTTTTCCGCATTATCCATCACATAGCTACTCACAATCTTCTTGGCAAAAAGGTCTTTATTGCTGTCATAATTCAGTTGCGCCGTACTCACAGCGGCCTTTGCTGCAGCCACATTGGCTTGCGCTGTTGTAACATTCAATTGGAAACTGCGTTTGTCCAACTCAAAAAGCACTTGTCCCTTCACAACCTTTTGTCCTTCTTTCACACATACTTTTGACAAGGTGGCATTCACTTGGGACATAATTGTCACATCCTGTTTGCCTTGTACTGATGCGGTAAATGTAGAAGCAATCTCTCGATTAGTCATTTTTATCGTCATCGTTTCAAAGGATGTCGTCTTGGCTTCTGGTGCCTTTTTACAACCGGCACACATCACACACAACATAAGGCCTATCATGTTGCATATAAACGGACTACGTAATGATTTTTTCATAATTAACGAACAGTTAGTAATATTTTTGCAAGTAAATTTCTAACGGGCGAATTTTCTGCAAAAATATAAAAATCTGCCATTTAACCTTTATAAAAAATAAATTGGTGTCCGATAAAAACACGAATGGCCTTCGATTGGCAAAAGGTTTGTTTATAAGTAAACCCTGCATCTATATATCTCATTAATCACCTTATAGTGAACAATATAGATGCGAATACAAAATATCAATGTATCAATTCCACGCCTGTAAGTCCGCCCTTGTTCCCAACCACAAACAGCATCGGAGGTTTGTGTCCACGTACAAAGTTGTCCAAATATAAGGGTTCACCCAGTATGAGGCAAGAGCAGTGGAATGTGTCGCCAATCTTCAGTTTGGAGTTCTCGCTTTCAACGACCTCGAAAGACTCGTTGTCCAAATATTGCAGCACCACGCGGCGGTCGGGTGCCCACGTAATCTTAACACGCTGTCCAACGGCAAATTCCGACGAATAAAAAGCGCATCCGACTACGGGCTGAGACGATTCGCCGCTTCGATTGTGATTGAGCAGGAAGTCGTCCCAATCGTGAAAACCGACGCAACGAGACAAGATGGAAAGCGTAGAAAAACGCGTCGTGTCGTAGCCGTCCACGTAGCCCCAGAGCCGCTTCAACGTACTTACGGCGAGTGTTTCTTTGCAACGTTCTTGTATTACACCGGTTAGGAACTGGAAATCGGCGGGGGATTTCATTTTTCGCGACACGGACTCTTCCACCATCGCGCGTAAAAGTTTTATTTCATTTTCGTTAGGTGACATAGTGATTTTTTGAAAGTTGCAAAAATAGTAAAACTATAAAAAAAGTAGGATGTTTTTATAAATGCAGTTGATCAGCATAAGACAAGCATCCCCTATCAGCATCCAAACAGACACTCTTTTCAAGACGGGAAGTTTGAATATTTTGCTACATCCGAATACCAAGGACGTGAGTGCCAAAGGAATGAGCGCAGGAAAAAGGGTGACACTTTCAATAATGTCACCCCGTAGCAATGCAATTAAAGACCGTTGAAAACCGCAGAACGGGCAATTCAAACCGAACACCTGTTTGGTCACGCAGGGAAATTGATGATTAGAAAGCCATTCCGCCAGTTTTTCCATAATCGACTAAAAAATGTCTATCCAATCCAGAATATCTTCGATGAAGAAGAGACTTCCACCAACAGCAAGGCCGATGAGACCGGCTACTAAAGAGATAGCTCCGAACACGATACCCAAAATGGAGAGTACTTTTCCTGCCCGAAGCATTCCTATGCCTTTATAGGCAGACAAATCCATAGAGACGATTCTATTGCCCTTGTTGGCTAAAACAAGTCCAATGATACCCAAGATGAGTCCTATGAAAAGGCATCCTGTCATCAGGGAGAAAATACCCAGGATGAGTGCGGCAACACCATACGGAGCAGTGGCCTGATTAAACATAGGATTTTGATTTTGCATCAGATTCTGATTTTGAAATGTTTCATTCATAATTTAAAATTTTAATGATTAATAAATTTAGTATATAAAAACAGTGGTTACCAATCCCAATCGTCATCGTCAATTTCTTTAGCGACTTTATAGGCGGCTTTTGCGGCTTTGTAAGCTGACTTTGAAGCTTTAGCTGCTTTTTCAACATCATCCCAATCGTCATCATCATCATCATCATCGTCATCCGAGTCGCTAATGCTGCTCGAAGAACTGTTGGAAGAACCTGACGAAGTATGTACTTCTGCTAAGTCCATTCTCTTAATGGAAATGCCAGCGACTTTGTCGAACAATGTTTTTTTAGCTTTATAATCACCTCCACTCAAATTAGTTATAACAAAATCTTCTGTTTTGTATGTGTTTGAACTGAGTAGGCTTCTGACAACATCGTAGTCCACTTTTAAGTTAAGGTTAAGGGGAGTGCCGTTGGCATCTAAAAATTCGACTTCCATATTCCCCATAGTAGGTTCATAATAGTTGGCCGCCGAAGGGTCTGACCCCGGAACGCTTTTCCAATGACGTTCATTGGCCAAAGGTAGAATTGCGCGAACCTCCCAATTATCATCGCTTACTTTTACAAGCATTATTTTTACGGAATCTGCGTCCACGGACAGCAAATTGCTGTGCTCCCCCGATGTTTTAATCGCAGAAGAGGAGATCATTTTCGTTTCTTCTGTGCCTTTTTCACTGCAAGACAACAAGGCCACCATTAAAGGGGCTAAGATGGCAAGTAATTTGATTTTTTTCATAATAATTTTTTTTT
>JAZUEE010000095.1:0-2111 GCA_045639985.1 Bacteroidales bacterium | reverse complement strand
GTCACCTGCTTGGCCAAAGTCGCCGGAATCTTTTCAAGGACCAAACCAAAGCAGCCATGTTTTTCCAAAATCTTCGCATTTTCGAGAAGCAGATTGGCTTCTTTTTCCGTTGTTGCGCGCACAGCATACGTTCCGAATTTGTTGATAGACTGCGGAGTTAGGCCAAGATGACCCATAACGGGAATGCCCGCACTGAGGATTCGGTCTATGGATTCAATAATTTCGGCGCCACCTTCCATTTTAATAGCGTCGGCACCCGATTCTTTCATAATGCGGATAGCGGAACTCAACGCCATCTTGGAATTTCCCTGATAGGTACCAAACGGCATATCCACCACAACCAGAGCTCTTTTCACAGCACGGACAACCGACGAGGCGTGATAAATCATATCATCCAACGTAATGGGCAGCGTGGTTTTATATCCAGCCATCACATTGGCCGCGGAATCCCCGACCAAAATAATATCTATTTTGGCCATATCCAACAAAGTGGCAGTAGAATAATCGTAAGCCGTAAGCATGGCGATACGTTCGCCTTCATTACGCATACGCTGCAACGTATTGACAGTTACTTTGTTAACATTACTTGATAAATATTGTGACATATTAGAAAAATTTGGGCGGCAAATATCGTAAAATCCCAACATTGCACCGCGTGATAAAACAATAAAACGTCTGACTATAAAATAGCACAGGGATTTTCTACATTAAAACCAATTCCATTTTCGAATCAGACGAAGCAATCCGGTGGGCAGTAAAGCCACGAGAAACAGCAATACGTGATTCAGAAATCCGGGAGTCACCCTTGCTCTTTTGTGAAACATCGCCCGAAGGCCTTGGCGTGCCAACTTTTCGGGTGTCACGATGTAGCCCACTATCATGCCTGTTTTGGTGGCCATATTGCTTATATTGTACAATCCGGTATTGACGGCACCCGGACGGACAGCGGTAACATACACCCCTTTATGGTACAATTCCACATGCGTAGAACGGGAGAAATTCTTCAAAAAAGACTTGGTTGCACTGTACGTAGCCAAGCGTTGCACGGCAATTTCCGAAGTAATAGAACTCATATTCAAGACATAGCCTTTTTTTCGAGCGACCATATCCTGGCAAAAATAATACATCAGCATGGCCGGCGTGTTCACGTGCAGATTCAGAATCAGCTCGTTAAATGCAGCCGTGTCCGCCAAAAAATCGCGATCATGATACACCCCCGCATTATTGATGAGCACTTCGACTTCCAGATTCTGATCTTTACAGTAGTCATACAACTCTTTAGCGGCCTCCTGTTTGCCCAAATCACGCATAAGCGGAATGGCCTCCACGCTGAAATCGTTTCTAATTTCATTAGCTTTTTCTACAATGGCATCGGCCTCATTACTGACCATAATCAAAGAGTAACCTTTTTCCGCCAACTGTCTGGCATACTGGTATCCAATGCCGGAACTGGCACCGGTCACCAAAGCGTATGGTTTATTTTCATTCATATTGGAAAAATCTTTAAAACATTTCAGAATTTGTTATAAATAAAGCATTTTCGCTACACGGAAACATATCCATCCTGAATACGTAAGAAACAGCAAACTCCATATCAGCGCGGGGACATGCGTCAGCTTGGCCAAATTCGTGGCATCGCCGGCTTTGTTGGAATCCCGAAAAGACAAAAACAAAAGCACGCATGTAGAGGCAACCGATTCGGTCAAAATCATGGCCGCATAAAAAAAAGCAGCATAAAAAAGGAACTCCTCTTTTCCATAATAGATGAGTGCGGCATTCAACCCGACAAAGAGTACGACCCATAGCGCCCCATACCAGTTCCTTATCCAAAAAAGGAGCATTATCACAAACAAAACGGACAGCCCGATAATCAATTCCCGAATAACACCATTGATTATCAGATAGAAGGAAAGCCAGGCCACGGAAGCGGCGAAGGGATATCCTGCCAAGGAGACTAAAAAAGTACCCACTTTGCTTTTGGAACGCGTCACCGTGGTGCCCGACGTATCCTTGAACAGTTCTATCTTATCCACACTCCCATCGGTAAGCAAAGCCATCAGGGCGTGGCCGAACTCGTGCAGTGCCGTATTGATAATATTGAAGAATTTCCC
>JAZUEE010000094.1:0-23529 GCA_045639985.1 Bacteroidales bacterium | reverse complement strand
TATATGGCCTCCGACAACGTCTATTCGTTAGCCAAAGAAAACGGCTGGTGGGATGGCAAATCCACCTTCCAGTTCGCCTACGCATACGCGCCCAGCACCCGCACGATGATTGCCTGCCGCCGCCGCGAATGGCGCGTCTTCGACCTGCTGGCCCCGTCCCTCCACCTCGACCCCAACTCCGAAAACTATCCGTTCTCTGTAAAACCCGACTCCTTGGTAACTGTAGAAAAGATGATGAGCATCTTCAAAGACTACTACGAAGGCACTCCCTATGATATGCGCAAAAACCTCACTGTCACGGACAAGGACGGCAAGACCGTAATTTCCCCGATGGCCAATCCGTTCATGAAGAGCGACGAACTCAAGTTGCACAAAATCAATGGCGGCTGGAACGAACTCGGCGAACGCAACATCGCGGTGCACTTCACCGTGTATGGCACCATCATCCAATGTCGCGCCGATATGCCCGATGAAGTAGGAGCGCTCTGCTGGTTCGCCCTCGACAACGTGGCCTCTTCCATCTATGTGCCTATCTATGCCAACGTCACGGACCTGCCATTGCGCTACAAAACCGACGCCCGCGAAACCGGCTTCAGCAAAGATGCCGCGTGGTGGGGCTTTAACCGCGTGGGCACCATCGCCTGCCAACGCTGGGGCGACATGCACAAAGTCATTGACAAGACCTGGGAGCCTTTGGAGAAAGAATTCCTCTCTGGCTGCAAGCAGATAGAAACCGAGGCGCTCCGCCAATTCAATGCCGGTAATCGCGCCGGAGCCATCAAGACACTCACCGACTATACGAACCAATGTGGCAACCGCGCCGTGGATGCCGCTTGGAAACTCGGCGACTACATCTGGACCGTTTTCGACGGAATGTGGTAAAGCCATTTTTTTAATGAATAATGAACAATGAATAATTGTTCGCATTAACACCTAAACTGACTCTTGCCCCTACTTCGCATCATACAGCAGCGCTCGAAATTCTCGATGACCATTCCGCACAAAGTGTGGATTAACGGCGTGCTACTCGGCATAATGAAAGGCAATGAAGTGAATATCGAAATTCCGGAAGGGCATTATGTCGTCACTATTCAAAGTTTGGTGCCGATATTGTCTGCTTTTATTCCGATAGATGTTACTGACGGTGCTGTCAACGTGGTGGCCTTCCACGATCGCGAAAAGTGGTGGGATTACCTTTTCGTCATCGACATCGTCTGCTGGTTCGCTGACTTCTTCTTCACGCTCCCGCAACCCTGGGGACTCATTTACAAAATCTTCACCAACGGTTACTTCGTGCTTTGGCTCCTCTACGAATGGCTCATCAGGAAAAAGTATTTTGCGATGGAGACGTATCGGGTGAATGGTTAAAGGTTAATGATGAATGATTGAGGGTTTGGGACGTTTAATAAACGATATAATGATAATTACTAATATGAAAAAAATATTTTGCCTTATCGTCATTTTAGGTATCAGTCTGACTCTTTTCGGACAAAAAAAAGACAAACTTCCCATTCCTATAGGAGAAAAACTTGCGAAAATCAATGCGGATCTTGACAGTATTCTCAAGGAAGCCTATCACCTTTATCTATCCGAAACAATCAACTGGATGGCCTCTGACAATTATATGGAAAGAGGCATTTATCCACCGGCCAAAGGCAGTTATGTGATGTTTGAAGATTCTATTGCTAAAGTGCTCTTTGTTGCAGACAACGACTTGTGCGTTTATGAAGAGCGGTATCATCTGGCATCCAAAACAAGGGATTACCTAACCGAAAGAAGAGCCCTTTCCGAAACAGAAAAGCAATTTTGCGCCCGACAAGTTCGATTAATGGGAAAATTGAAAGAATCCGGCATGCAGGTTTACGCATATCCAGAAGACCAAGCCAGTTTCAACATCGACGTCATCCGTATAAACGACAGCATTACCCGCATTTACCTCATTTTGGGCGCATTGGCCAACAACCTCATCCCCTTCGGCAATGACTTCTCCTTTGATTTCGACAACAACGATTCTTTAGTCGCCAGCCGCGAATATCATCATTCCTACATTCCCATCAGTTGGGAAAACGGCCAGACTATTGAGCATGTAACGCACTCGCACACAAAAGACAACCCCTATATCACACCTACCGACATTTGCACCTTCGTTCTCTATGGCTATGAACTTTACGGAATACAAAATTTGAGTGTGTATAGCAGTGCCCTGCATCAATATTTTTTGTTTAATCCAAAAGATTGGAATATTACTATGATTACTACAGATGAATTATTGAAACAAAATGATTCCTCCAAGAAAAATCATAAAAAAGACCATAAGAAAAAATAGCTGTATTTATGAAACGGCAGGTATTCTTTCTCATTATAACATTATGGTGCTGGGGTTTTGTACAGGCCCAGAAACCTAATTATGCAAACACATATTACTGGGCATATTATGAGACAGCGGCGGACAAAAGTGCGGATGTGTTTCTTATTTGCCCGACTGTTGACTTTGGCAAAAACGGACAAATGAATATGGCATTGGTCGACAGTGTCGCGCGCTACCGTTTTTGTGGAGCGCTGAATATGGAGCGCGGTATTTACGACCAAAGTGCCAACCTCTTCGCGCCTTATTATCGCCAAGCCACTTTTGCGGCGTACCAAGCCAATAGCGCAACTGTCGCCGTTGCACTGCACTTGGCCTATAAAGACGTGAAAGCTGCGTTCAAACACTACCTGTCCGTTTCCGACAAAAGTCGCCCGCTTGTCTTGGCCGGCTTTTCACAGGGCAGCGATATGTTGCTGCGATTGATGAAAGACTGCTTTCGCAAGAAATCCCTGCAGCGCCGATTGGTGGCCGCCTATGCTATCGGTTGGCGCATCACGGACGAGGATTTGCAGCAGTATCCTTTTTTGAAGATGGCGCAAGGTGAATTTGATACGGGCGTGATTGTCTCCTTCAATTCAGAAACCCCCGGAATGGAAGCTTCGATGATGGTGCCGAAAGGGACTTACACTTATGCTATCAATCCGCTGAACTGGCGAACCGACACTGTGCCCGCCGACCGCACGCTCAATCTCGGGGCCTGCTTTATGAATTACGATGGCACCATCAAAAAGGAAATACCACAGCTTACCGGTGCGCACTTGGATGCCCAACGGGGCACACTTATCGTTCCCGATGTTTCGCCCACTGACTATCCCGGGCGTCCTTTCCCAAACGGCATCTACCACATTTACGACTACCAGTTTTTCTATCGCAACCTGCAGAAGAATGTCGAGGATAGAATTAAAAGAATGAATATCAATAGTTGAAAAGATATTTTATCATCAAGTATTAGAATGCGCAGGAAAAGACATCTTTTCCATTGGCTTTCAATATTTCCTGTGCCTCCTGATTCTGCATGATGCTTCCACCAAAAATGTTGAAATCAAAAATGTATGGATTGGAAAACCAACGATTGACATGCATTTGCAGTTTGATGTCGGAAAGATTTCCTTCTTCGATTCGAAATTCATTCAAAGGCAGCGTGACGGCGAAATTGTTGTGAACAAAGCCCGTGATATTGCCTATGCTGTCACGTTGTTGTCCAATACCGGTATGCAGATTAAATGGTTGCCGGATATTTTCTTCGTCTATCCACCAGCCATTGATTTTCATGTAATGGTAGCCGCCACCCAGATTTGTGGGCCAACTCATTGCATTTTCTGGGGCATTTGGATAAAGAAAACTGTGATTTAATTCTGGAGAAAGCCCGAAAGTGAAGGTGATGGATTGGTATTTCCCGACAGGAATTTCGTCTGTGGGATGCCATTGCAGGGTAGAAGGAATTTTAGCATCCACATAATGGGCACCTTTGTCTGAAATCAAGGGAACTTGTGTCCCGTCTGTGCACGTTAGAATAACATTGGAGATGAAATATTGAACATCGGTTACCACGTATTGGTTTCCCGCGGCATTAATATAGTAGCAGGTATCTAAAACCAATGACTCGGTTGTGTTTTCCATGGGAAAAGCAAAAAAGATGACAACTTTCCCTGTTGGTTTTTGACAGGATGACAAAAATGGGAGAACCCACAGTAGTAAATAGAGAACTTTTTTGTTCATTGATCACTGTTTACTTTTTTCATCTTCAACGACATCACAATAATCACGGCAAACGCGCCCCAGAAAGGCAGGGAAAGTTTGTCGGTATCCAAGAAGTTATTCAAAAATCCGTGAATGAAATAGGTCACTAAGGCCAATGTCATCATTAGGCAGAAAAGTTTATCCGTCTTGTCAGGTGTTCGATTATAAGTTCGAATACCTGTAAAAAGACTGCAAAATACCAGACCAAAAACAGTCAGCATGCCAGGGATGCCGGTTTCGGCGCAGGGGCCGATGTATTCGCTGTGGCAGTTGCCGCCGTTTCCGAAATTTGTGGAAATGATGGTTTTGAATTGGCTTTTTTGGAAAGGCGCATATTCAAATTGGTATGTTCCAGGACCCCAGCCAACAATGGGACGCTCCTTTATCATACTGAATGCGGAGTTCCAACGGTTCAGTCGTTCCACGTTGGAAGCATCTGTACTGATGTTGGAAATGGATTGCAGTTGTTCTGTAAGATTACCAGAAGCATCCTGGCTGTTTCGACTCATTTTATATAAAATATCGTCGGCATAATAGAAGAAGGCGGCTCCGAGCAGAAGTCCTCCGGCAATAAGCCATGATAGTTTGATACGGAGTTTTAAGATGATGAGAACACCAATAGCAACTATAAAGCTAATCCATGCGGCACGGCTATAGGAAAGATATAGTCCCATTGCGATGACAGCTGTTAGAATAGCATAAAATATTTTATGCAGCGTATTGTTTTGTGGTAAAAAAAAGCAGCAACTTGTAATGGGAAGGAAAAAAGCCAATACTGCGCCGTATGCGGTATGGTCATTGTAAAAAGGACTCATCACCCAGTGGGCATAATCTTCATCAAAACCGCTTAATGCGTGTTTGTATGTAGTGATTATCACCACAATGGCTAAAGCTACCGCATAACAATTGAAATAGCGTAAAATATTTTTTCCATCATCTTTTATGAGTTGGATAACCATCCAATAGCAAGCCGTTGTAAACCATAATTTGGAAGCCCAAAATTTAAAAGAGACGACAGGAATTTCGCTGGTTATACAAGTGATAAACATCCATAACAAATAGACCATAATAGCTATGGAAATGGGATGTGTTAATAGTTTTTTATCTAGATGGATGTCATAAAGCAGTCGGCAGAAGAACATCAAGGTTATGGCTATCATAATCACTTCGGAAGGAAGTGACAGCCCGAGATGAATCTCTTTACTGCTGATTATGATGGAAAAAGGAGTACATAAAGCCATTACGTACATCAGCCAGTCCACATGAAAAATGAGTAGATAGGCCAATACGCCGCCGCCCGTAAGAATGGGAATGATAGGAAGTTCCTTTAATACGGCAATACAGTTGATGAAAATGACGAGTACGGCAATAACTCCAAAAAGGCATTGTTGCCGTGTCAGATTACTCAGCAGCTTCTTCAGGTCTTGTAGAAGGTTTTTCTTCAATTTTTTCAATCATTAATAAGACGATTATTGAAAGAATGAAAACGCTGAGCGTGGAAACGAGGACTACAATAGATCTTTTCGGATAATATTTTTTATCGGCAATAGAAGGTCTGTCAACCACGAATTTCACAGGTAGTGAACCTTGCATATCCAATTGTGCGTCCATCATTTTCTGTTTGCAGAGGGATTGGTATTCGCGGAACGTGAATTGGAGGTCCTGCCAAGCATCTAATTTGGGTCCCCATGTTGCCAATTTGGCTTGTTCTTCATTGAGACGACTGATGGCGGCATTGTTACCTTGAGCCACCGCAATGGCATATTGCTGCATCACACGATTGGTTTGTTCTTCCACTTCAAAAACGCCGTGCTCCATACACATTTGGATGGAGTCATCAATGCGGGCGATTTCGTTAGTGATGGAATCCAATTGATTGCGCAAAGCCACGTATGCGGCAGTCGCGCGCTCGCGTTCTGTGCGGTTTTTCACCGTATCCAGCAAACGCAAGACGGCATTGGTCATATCATAAGCCATTTGCGGATCTTCGTCCGATACGGATATGGATATGGCGCCATAATCTGTGCGCTTGATAGTGAGATTGTTGGTGAGTGCTTTGTAGAGTTTGGTTTTCCATCCTTTTGATTTTGTATTGATGTCGTAATGGGTTGCCAGGTTGAAATTTTGGATTAAAGAATCCTTGATTTCCACGGCATTCAGTAACTGCATCATTTGCTCGGTTTCCTCTTCAATGGCGTATGCCTTAATGTCAAGGCGCTCGTTGTAGTTTTCTTCGTTGAGCAAGATTTTGGCCATGGAGTTAGTACGCGGTGCGTATATAGTGGCCGAAGATTTAAATCTTGGTGTGATGAAGAATGAGCATACAGCTGAAATAATAGCTGTTGCAAGGCAGATGATAAATAACCATTTGCGCCAACCCCACAAAAATTTCAATAAGCTGAAGGAATTGTATTGATTGTTATTTTCCATTTACGGTTGTTTTAATGTCAATGTTGAGCTCGTCCAATTGAGCTTGTGCGATAGGTGTAGGTGCAGGCAACATCGTATCACGACCAGCGTTGTTTTTTGGGAATGCGATAAAGTCGCGGATGCTGTCGCAATCTGACAGGACGGCGCACATACGGTCGAAACCGAAAGCAATACCGCCATGAGGAGGAGCACCGAATTTGAAAGCGTCAATCAGGAATCCGAATTGGCTTTGTGCCTGTTCTTCTGTGAAGTTCAAGGCCTTGAACATGCGTTTTTGCAATTCCGGATTGTGAATACGGATAGATCCGCCGCCGATTTCAGAACCATTGATTACCAAATCGTAAGCATTGGCATTGACGGCACCCGGGTTGCTTTCCAACATACTTTCGTGTTCGGGCTTTGGTGCGGTGAATGGATGGTGCATAGCATAGAAACGCTGTGTCTCTTCGTCCCATTCCAACAAAGGAAAGTCAACAACCCACAAGATCTTATATTCGCCGGCTTTGCGTAAGCCCAAACGATTGCCCATTTCCAAACGAAGTTCGCAAAGTTGTTTGCGTGTCTTCATGGCCTTGCCGGACATGATGAGGATGAGGTCGCCGGCTTTGGCTTCGCAGCGTTCTGCCACGGCTTTCAAATCATTTTGGTCGTAGAATTTATCTACAGAGGATTTGAATGTGCCGTCGGCATTGCAAAGGATATAGACCAAGCCGCCTGCACCAACGTGCGGACTCTTAACGAAATCGACAAGGTTGTCGAGTTGTTTGCGGGAATAATTGCCGCAGCCTTCAACTTTGAAACCAACCACGAGTTCGGCTTCATTGAACACTTTGAATTCTTTGTGTTGCAATAAATCGTTAAGTTCTACAAAGCGCATACCGAAACGGGCGTCGGGCTTGTCAGAACCGTAGTATTTCATGGCATCTGCCCACGTAATGCGTTCAATCGGGTCGATGTCCATATTTTTGAACGTTTTGAAAATGTGTTTTACGAGACCTTCAAAAAGATTCAAAATATCTTCTTGTTCAATGAAAGACATTTCGCAGTCAATCTGGGTGAATTCCGGCTGGCGGTCAGCGCGGAGGTCTTCGTCACGGAAACAGCGTACGATTTGGAAATAGCGGTCCATACCGGAAATCATCAGCAACTGTTTAAGTGTTTGCGGAGATTGTGGCAGAGCGTAAAATTCGCCCGGATTCATACGGGAGGGAACAAGGAAGTCACGTGCACCTTCCGGAGTGCTGTTAACTAAAAACGGGGTTTCAATTTCAAGAAAGCCGTGTTCACTCAAATATTTACGGATTTCCAAACCTAATTTGTGGCGGAACATCAGATTGTTTTTCACGGGATTGCGGCGCAAATCCAGGTAGCGGTATTTCATTCTCAATTCATCGCCGCCGTCGGATACATCCTCAATAGTAAATGGAGGTGTTTGAGACTCGTTTAGGACGTTTACAGTGTCCACGTTGATTTCAATGTCACCAGTGGGGATATTTTTGTTTTTGCTATAACGTTCAATGACGGTACCGGTAGCGCTGATCACCCATTCACGTCCCATTTTTTCTACTTTTTCACAAAGTTCTGGTTTCTCTTCGTGATTGAAAGCCAATTGGGTGATACCGTATCTGTCTCGTAAATCTATGAAAATCATGCCGCCGAGATGGCGCACTTTTTGAATCCATCCGCAAAGGGTTACTGTCTGTTGTACGTTGGCGATTGTCAATTCGCCGCAAGTGTGTGTTCTATACATTGTTATATATTTTTTATAAGAGGGCGCAAACATACAAAAAAAGCGACAATGTATAGTACGATATTTTGCAAACTAAATGCGACTAAGACAAATATTTAATGAATGCTATGTTTGAAATCAAATGAATATGTCAGCAATAACTAAGAGCATAGAATATGTTGGCTTAAGAATCAAAAAATACTAATTTCAGATATGTTCAGGAAGACAAATGAAAATAAAAAGAAGGTAACCGGATTTTTAATGAAGTAATTGCCAAATATTTTGTGAGGGAAAAATTGTTTGTTATTGTTATAGGTGGGACTTACCGGTTACCTTCGGTCAAACAATGTGCCGCAAAAATATAAAAAAAATTAATGGATGATTAATTTTCGACATTTAAAATATTAACATGATATTAACAGTGTTCGTCAGAGAAAAATAGTACTTTTGCGCCCTCATTCAAAATACCATGACGCGCGAAGAAAAGATCTTATCAGAATTAAACGAGCAACAGCAACTTGCTGTAAAACAAGTAGATGGTCCTATTATGGTGTTGGCAGGTGCGGGTTCAGGGAAAACCCGTGTGCTGACCTATCGAATTGCCTATATGTTGGCTAAAAATGTAAATCCGTATAGGATTTTAGCATTAACGTTTACCAACAAGGCAGCGGCAGAAATGCGTGCTCGTATTGTTACATTGGTAGGCGGCGATGTGGCAAAAGCCGTGACAATGGGTACATTCCATTCTGTGTTTTATCGCATTCTTCGCGCCGAAGCAGATAAATTGGGTTATTCGCATAATTTGACGGTTTATGATACCGATGATTCCAAATCATTGATTAAGAACATTGTAAAGGATATGAATCTGGATCCAAAAGTGTATGCGCCCAATTATATTCTGAACCGTATCTCCATGGCCAAATCCAGTTTGTTGTCTGCACAAGAATATGCTGACAATCATGATATTACATCTGCAGATGCAGCAGCTGGCAAGCCGTTGATACATCAGATTTTCGAGCGTTACAATGCCCGTTTGCGTAACGCCGATGCCATGGATTTTGACGACTTGCTTTACTACATGAATGTCTTGTTGCGTGATTATCCCGATATGCTTTACAAATACCAAAATCGGTACAATTATATTTTGGTGGATGAGTATCAGGATACTAATTTTGCGCAATATTTAATTGTTAAAAAACTGTCAGCGCTCAATCAGAACATTTGTGTGGTGGGCGATGATGCGCAAAGCATATACGGATTCCGTGGGGCGGATATCCAGAACATCCTCAACTTTCGCCGGGATTATCCGACCGCGCAGATTTACAAACTTGAAAAAAATTATCGCTCCACTCAGAATATAGTCAATGCGGCCAACGCCATTATCAAAAACAACAAAGACCAAATGCCCAAGGATGTGTGGACGGATAATGAGGAAGGATCGCGAATTACAGTGATTCGTTCAAATAGTGATAATGATGAGGCCTTTGCCGTGGCCAATGCTATTTTTGAAATCAAAATGAATGAGCATGCCAGTAACGGACAGTTTGCCATCCTTTATCGAACGAATGTACAATCGCGAACGTTGGAAGAAGCAATGGTAAAACGCAATATTCCATACAAGATTTTCGGAGGACTGTCTTTCTATAAGAGGAAGGAAATCAAAGATGTTCTCGCGTATTTCCGATTGACTATCAACCATTACGACGAGGAATCACTTCGTCGGGTTATCAATTATCCCATGCGTGGAATTGGCGATACGACTATTTCGAGAATTGCAGCTACCGCTCAAGAACAACACGCTCATTTTTGGGATGTTGTCAATGAACCTCAAAAGTATGCCCTTCCTGTTAGTGGTGCCGTGATGACGAAACTGGTGGAGTTTGCTGATATGATTAAGGGTTTTTCCGCCCAACTTTCCACCGTTGATGCGTATGAGTTGGGGAAACAAATAGTTATTAAATCCGGTATTGCCAAGGTTTTGAAGGAGAACACGGATGAGAAGGAACGGGTGGACCATTTGGAAGAACTTTTGGATTCAATGAAGGGTTTTACGGAAAAAGAACCGGAAAGCAGCATTGATGAACGAACGGGTGAAATGATTGAAGATTATTTTCCGTCGTTAGACCATTTTATGGAATCCATTGCTTTATTGAGCGATGATGAGGAAAATTCAGCAGAAGAAGATGCCGACAGAGTAAAGATGATGACTATACATTCGGCAAAAGGCCTTGAATTCGACTATGTGTTTATTACGGGATTGGAAGAAAATTTGTTTCCTTCTTCAATGTGTGCCAATTCTCGGCAGGAAATGGAAGAGGAACGCCGTTTGTTCTATGTGGCCTTGACCCGTGCGCGTAAAAAAGTCACACTGACATGTGCGCAGACACGTTATCGGTTTGGCTCATTGCAGTTTTGCGAAGACAGCCGTTTCTTGGAGGAAATTCCGGATAAGTATTTGAATGTGACACAGAAAGCTTCCGAGGGGAAGGGCTCTTTCGCTCGTGCGAGAAATAGTGAAAGGATGGAACAAAACACGTTCAAACCGAGATATTCTTCTTCGCATTCAACTACTATTTCGTCCCAACGCCCAGTTTTCCAACAAAAGCCACAAATTAAAACAAAATCTGAAGTGCAGTTGGACCAAATCGGACAAATGGCTGCCAATGAGGAGATTCGCCCTGGTATTCGGGTTTATCACAGCAAGTTCGGTTATGGTATGGTTCAAGCAGTGGAGGGTGTGGGCCCCGATACGAAAGCGCAAGTCCGTTTTGATACAGTAGGACTTAAAACACTGTTGTTGAAATTCGCCAAGTTAGTTATCCCTAAATAATTGAAAAAATGTTGTTTCGAACTAATATTCCAGCTATAAAATTTCCGTTTGAAATAGATTTTAATAGTAAAATCATGTTGTTGGGTTCCTGTTTTTCCGATAACATGGGCAGTTATTTTTATCGCCATCGTTTTCAAGTCAATTCCAATCCTTTTGGCGTATTGTTCAATCCTGTATCGATTGACCATGCTTTGCGTATGTTGGTGGATCCGAAAAGTTTTGATAAGGATCGCTATTTTTATAGAACACGCGATTTGTGGGTTAGTTTTGCTCATCACGGCAAATTTTCAAGGGAAAATTTTGACACCTTTGAGCAAAATATTGACGAACAACTTTCAAAAGCATCCGATTTCTTTGCCCAAACAGATTATCTTTTTATCACATTTGGAACGGCATACTGTTACAAATTCATACCTCGGGATCTGATTGTGGCAAATTGCCATAAAATTCCTAATTATCAATTTGATAGAATCCGTTTGGATGTAAAAAAGATTGTTTCTCTTTGGAATACGACCATTCAGCTTATCAAAGAAAAGAGGCCGGATATAAAGATTATTTTCACGGTGAGTCCTGTGCGGCACGCCGGTGACGGAATGCATGAAAACACTTTGAGCAAATCTATCTTGCTTTTGGCAGAAGAAAAACTGGTGGATAACGAAACCACATTCTATTTTCCTGCGTATGAGTATCTAATGGACGATTTGCGGGATTATCGTTTTTATGCCAAAGACCTCTGCCATCCGAACGATTTGGCCGTTGATTATTTGGAGGAAAAAGTATCCGAATCGTTCTTTTCCCCGCAAACAGTGGAGCGTATCCGCACTATCAGTCAGGAGAATAAATTTATGAATCACCAACGGCTGAGAAGGGATTAAAAAAGTACTTGACAAAAGCAGATTTTTGTTGTATTTTTGCCCGCCAATTTTTTATACAATGAAATTATCTGAATTTAAGTATTATCTACCTCAAGAATTAATAGCATTACATCCGACTACAGAACGAGACGAAGCTCGTATGATGGTGCTTAATCGTAAAACGAAAACGATTGAGCATAAGCTATTTAAAGACGTAATAGATTATTTTGACGAAGGAGACATGTTTGTAATGAACAATACGCGGGTGTTCCCAGCTCTCCTTTATGGTGAAAAAGAGCAAACACGTGCGAAAATCCGCGTGTTTTTGCTTCGTGAATTGGATGAAGAGAGCCGTTTGTGGGATGTGCTTGTCGATCCCGCTCGAAAAATCCGCATCGGAAACAAACTTTGTTTCTGCGAAGACGATAGCTTGGTCGCTGAGGTTATTGACAATACAACTTCCCGAGGAAGAACACTCCGTTTCCTTTTTGACGGCGACCATGATGCTTTCAAACAAAAACTGATGGATTTGGGAACAACTCCAATTCCCGAAGATATTCAACGCCTTCGCGAAATCGTTCCGGAAGATGAGTTTGATTATCAAACCATTTATGCTACAGAAGAGGGTGCCGTTGTTGCTCCCGCTGCTGGTTTCCATTTCAGCCGTGAACTTCTGAAAAGAATGGAACTTAAAGGCATAGAACGTACCTGTATCACTCTTCATGCCGGATTGAGTAATTTCACAGATATTGATGTGGAAGACCTCTCCAAACACAAAGCGGATTCTGAACGGATGATTATCCGTGCGGATGTGGCCGATACGATTAACCAAACTAAAAATGACGGACATAAAGTCGTTGTCGTAGGTACAACTACCATGAAGGCACTTGAATCTTCTGTCTATGCCAATGGTTATGTGAAAACTACGGAAATGAACGGCAAAGAAGATATGTGGACGAATAAATTCATCTATCCACCGTATAACTTCATGGTGGGTGATGCGATGATTACCAATTTCCATGCTTCACAAAGTTCCATGCTTATGATGGTTGCCGCTTTTGGTGGTTATGACTTTGTGATGAGGGCATATAAGGAAGCCGTGGCTGAAAAATACAGATTCCTCACATACGGTGATGCAATGTTAATTATTTAATCTAAAAATACACTTTTGTTATGGCAAAATCTTACGAAGAAGCAGGTGTTCGCCTGGAAGCAGGATACGAATCCGTCCGTTTGATAAAAAAACATATTGCCGCTACCAATCGCCCCGGTATGATGGGCAATATCGGCAGTTTTGGCGGTATGTTTGATTTGGCATCCCTGAATTATAAAGAACCTATCCTCGTTAGCGGTACGGATGGTGTCGGTACCAAACTCAAAATCGCTTTTATGATGGATAAACACGATACCATAGGCCAAGATGCTGTGGCAATGTGTGTAAATGATGTGCTTGCCCAAGGTGCCGCTCCCTTGTTTTTCCTTGACTATATCGCTGTGGGGAAAAATGAACCTACCAAAATTGAAGCCATTGTGAAAGGCGTAGCAGATGGTTGCGTGATGTCCAATTGCGCTCTTATTGGCGGCGAAACAGCAGAAATGCCCGATATGTATGATGAAGATGAGTATGATATTGCCGGTTTTACTGTGGGTGCCGTTGAAAAATCCAAACTTATTGACGGTTCTAAAGTGAAAGTTGGTGACCTCCTTATCGGTTTGGCTTCATCGGGCGTGCATTCAAACGGTTTCTCCTTAGTTCGTAAAATCGTCTTCAAAGATAACAAGCTTGACCTTGATAAACAATATGAAGGCCTGCCAGATACTCTTGGAAATGTGTTGCTTACACCGACGCGCATTTACGTTCGCCCAGTACTCGAAGTGCTGAACAAGGTGGATATTCACGCAATATGCCATATCACCGGTGGTGGTTTTGACGAAAACATTCCTCGTGTCCTTCAACCTGGACAAGGCATATTCATTGAGGAAGGTTCTTGGGAAATGCCGCCGATTTTCCCGTTCTTGGAAAAATACGGAAAAGTCAATCATCGCGAAATGTTCAACATTTTCAATATGGGCGTTGGTATGGTGTTGGTTGTCCATCCTGATGACAAAGATCAAGTCCTTTCTATGTTTGCTGCTCTTGGAGAAAAAGCCAGCGTAATAGGTAAGGTGACCGATAGTGAGGGTGTGAATATCCAAATGAAGTAAAAAATCAAATATAAATTATTAAATATCAACGCTATACAAAAAATCTTAACAATTTAAGTCTTTTTGATAATTTTTGTATTTTTGGCGGCTTTTTTGAAATATAAAAGGAAAATTATTTATTAAAACATACAAGTATGAAAAAATTTATTCTCTCAATGGCATTAGTAGTAGTGTTCGCCTTAGGTTACTCAACCAATGTAGTGCCTGTGGAAACAGCTATGAAGGCCTCTCAGAATTTCTTGTCAGAACGTGTTGGCGCACAAAATGCTAAGGCACTGACACTTACACACGTATATACCGAATTTGCTGAAGACGGCACTCCGGTATATTATCGCTTCCAAGTAGGTGAAAAGGGTTTTATGCTCGTATCAGCTACCGATTTGGCCACTCCTGTGTTGGCCTATTCTCTTGAAAGTAATTATACGCCCGTCCCTGCCGCTGATTACTATTGCAATAAGTACAAACAACAACTTTCATTTTTAATCGACAATCCGGTTACCGCTTTGAAAGAATCCAAAGTGTGGAATAAGTATTTAAGTGAAGATTTCAGAAGTGTTAGCTCGTCTAAAGCTTCGGAAAAGAAGGTTCCTTATGTAGAACCTCTCGTTACTACTAAATGGACACAGGAGAAATATTATAACACTATGTGTCCGATTAGCATAGAGCCAAAATCTTCTACGGATTACCGTACAGTGGTCGGTTGTGTCGCTCTTTCTATGTCAAATCTTTTGTATTATTATCGTTATCCTCTTCAGGGTAAAGGTGCTGTATGGTATATTCCTCAAGATTATGATTCTGAAACAGGAGAATTAATTACTGTTTATCCTCCTCAACAAGTAAATTTTGCTCATCAAACATATAATTACGATGCAATGTACAATTCTTTGCAGGATTACGCAGGTGAAGTTTCTAAATTGATTTACAATGCCGGTGTGTCCGTACGTATGAATTATGGCGCAGAAGGCTCAAGTTCACAAACGGAACTTGCATTGGAAGCTTTGCAAACTAATTTTAAATATACGGATAAAGCTAAAATTCAGTATATCAGAGATGTTATAACTACTCCTGACCAAGCTTATTTATGGGTAAATGCTGCTAAAGAAGAATTGGATAATCATCGTCCTATCCTTTTCTCTGGCGTAAGTGAAAGCGCTGGTGGACATGCTTGGATTGTGGATGGTTATACAACATTATATGATACCGTTGTTTCTGCAGAACCAATAATCACACCTGCTGTATATCAAAAGATTTATGATACTACTTATACATATTATTGTGATACAGTTCTTGAAGGTGAAGAAGAGGTTATATATTGCGATACGAATATGGAAGTAACACTTGTTAGTACTATTTTGGTTTCTCCGGCTGATACGGCTTATGGAGATCCTGATACGACAGTTACGGATTTAACTTATTTCCATGTTAATTGGGGATGGGCTGGTAGCGACAATGGTTATTATCTTATTAATAACCAAAATACATCAGGATATGGCAACTTTAATTTCAATGAAGGAGAAGCTATGTTGCTGAATATGGCTCCAGAAGATTCCTGTATTGCTAAACCGACAACGGGTGATGTCCGTATTACAGCTGCTAAAGGTACTATCAGCGATGGTGCTGGTAACCAAAAGTATAAACCAAATACAAATCGTAGTTGGGTAATCGCATGTCCGAATGCTACCTCCTATAGACTTAATTTCTCCAGACTTAAAACCAAACCGGGCGACAAAGTGATAATCTACAACGGTGGTACTTCTTCAAGTCCTGTATTAAATGAATATTCTGGTAACTATCTTATGGCTGCTTGTGCCGATTATACAAACATCCCTGGTTGTATTCATGGAGATTTCGTAGGTCAAAATCTTCCTGCTGCTGTTAATGTTAATAAAGACAGTGTTCTTGTGGTATTCATTACAAACGAAGATGATGAAACAGATTATGGTTTTGTTTTGGATTATGAAGCAACACAGATTAATGGAACAAGATGTTCAAATATGAAAGTCGTTACTTCCATGGATCAAAATGTTTTAACGGATAAAGCGTATGATGAACAAGGTAATGATAATCCTTATCTTCCTCAAACTGAATGCTCTTGGAGAATCCAAGTACCGGGTGCTCCGGGATATACCTATAGTTTCCCTAAATTCGATTTGAAAGAAGGCGACTTTGTGGAAATTTTTGATGTTACTTCTTCTAATGATGCATTTATTGCTCATTATGATGTTAACAGTTTGCCTACAGCCCCCGTTACCGCTTTCTCACCTAAAATGTTAGTTAGATTTGTTTCCGATAACTGGATTCAAGGTAATGGTTTTGAATTTGAATTTTCTCTTGTTACAGGTATAAATGAAATAGAGAATGCTAATGTCAATGTATATCCTAATCCTGCTACTAACTTGTTAAATGTTGCTATCCAAGCAGATGAAGCTCAAGATTTTACAGCGACTATCGTTGATATGACTGGTAAGACTATTTATGCAGACCAATTCAACTATGGTGGCGGCGAACAAACTTTCCGTGTTCCTGTTACTTCTTTAGCTAAAGGTATCTATTTCTTGAACCTTCAAAGCCAAAAAGGAAAAGTTATTCGTAAATTCATTGTTGAATAATCTTTCGATTTTCAAATATCAAAAAGGAGGGCAAATACGCCCTCCTTTTTTTGTATGCGCAAATTGACGAATAAAATTTTCTCGATGACAATATTTAACATGTTAATTCGTTATTGTCAAAATTTTAACTATGCAAAAATTTATAGACAATATCATTTCCATGTTTTATCCTAAATTGTGTCTGGGCTGTGGTGATGCCTTGCAGCATCACGAAAGACTGCTTTGCACACATTGTATGTTGCATCTTCCAGAAACAAATTTTCATAAAGAACATGATAATCCTCTGAAATGGGTTTTCATGGGTAGGGTAAATGTTCAAGAAGTTGCATCACTTTTGTTTTACAAAAAAGGGAATACAGTACAACATATTCTCCATAATTTAAAATACAATGGCCAAAAAGAACTTGGAGAAATGTTAGGCAAGTATTACGGAGAACAACTTATTGAAGAAGAAAGATTTCAGGATATAGATTATATTGTTCCAATACCATTGCACCCCAAAAAAGAACGAAAACGCGGCTATAACCAAAGCGAATGGCTGGCTATGGGATTAAGCGAAGGAATGGGCCGTCCTTATCTGAAAGATGTACTTATTCGCACCCAGTTTACGGAAACACAAACAAAAAAAAGCCGCTTCAATCGTTGGGAGAATGTCAAGGAAGTTTTTCAAATTCAAAATGAAGAAAAAGTACGTGGCAAGCATCTGCTTATCTGTGATGATGTGTTGACCACAGGCGCAACAACGGAGGCCGCTGCCCAACAGCTGCTGAATATAGAAGGCGTGCGCGTTAGCATCGTGACATTGGCTACCGCGCAGGGATAAAGGCTTTTTATGAGGTAAAAGTACTCTAAAATGGCGTTTTATCGCCTAAATAACATAAGATATCATTGTCCAAATAGAGCGACTGCAATCGCAACATGGTGTCGTCACTAACATCACCTCCTTCGGCATATGGATATATTTTACCTAACTGTTCCCATTTGGTTTGTCCTAATCTATGAAACTTCAGCAAGTTGATTTCAAACAAGCCGTTTTTTTTCATAAATTCAATGGTTTGTAACGCATTTTCGTCAGAATCATTAAAATTGCGAATGACAGGTGTGCGTATAACCAACCGTCCTTGCCAGGAAGATGATTTGAGGACTTCTATATTACGAAGGATTTGTGCGTTAGAAACGGAAGTGCCCTTTTGGTGCTTATCATCATCCATGTTTTTAATGTCAATAAAAGCGAAATCAATTAAAGACATGATATCTAAAAAGGTATTTTCTGGAACACAAGCGGAAGTTTCTATAGCCGTATGAATTTGTAGTTTTTTACATATCTGCAAAACTTCTTTCAAAAACTGTGGATGAATTAACGGATCGCCGCCACTGAAGGTCACACCACCATCACTACCCCAATTGTTGAAATCCCGCTTTAAAATGGCAACAATTTCCTCAACGGAATAGTACTTCCCACATACTCTCAATGCGCTTGCGGAACATGCCTGTGTACAATCAAATGTTGTACATTGACGACAGGTCTCCCAATTAACAATGGGTCCTTGTTCACTAAAAGTCAGCCCGCCATGTGGACAACGATTCGTGCATGCACGACAACCGGCCGACCATTTGCACACACGTTGAGCAAACATCAGATGAGGTTTGGCCGCAAAATTTTCAGGATTGGAACACCATTGACAACGCAAAGGACATCCCGCAAAGAAAATAGTTGTGCGGCAACCGGGCCCGTCATGAACAGAGAAGGCCTGAATATCGAAAATGGGTGCTTTCATTTCATCTTAAAATGTTCACAGGAAGCCGCACCACATGTTGCGTAGGCCCAATTCTCCTTTTCAAAACCAGTGCAAGTTCCCAATCCGTGAATGTCCGGATTCTGGAAATGGACACAGCATGCACACTTTTCAGAAGGGACGAATTTCGGACAAGCATCACTGCCTTCCCCATCAATGGGCAGCATCATTTTGGACAACGCGCACATGCCCTTTTCACAATCCAGATATATGTAGTTTTTACAATCGATATGTTTCATTGATATAAAATTAAGTTGTTTGAGGATAGTTTTATGCGTTTTCGTATTCGGTACGATAGATGACTTCGTCTTGAATTGGTTTCCCTATTTCGCACCAATACTGGGTAAATCCCGCCACACGAACCATCAGATCACGATATTCTTCCGGTTTGATTTGAGCAGAACGTAATGTCTTGGAATCCACGATGTTGAATTGAACGTGGAAACCGCCCTTACGCATGTATGCCCGAACAATGTCCAATAATTTACGTGTTCCCTGAATGCCTTTGACAGCAGAAGGATGCAGTTTTAAATTCATTTGGGCATTTTGCTGTGTGCCGTGATCATAAACCGTTGCTGATTCGAAAATAGCGTAAATACCGTTTTTGTCTGTTCCTGCCGCAGCAGAGACAGAACCATCCGAATACGTGGTACCTGCTAAACGACCGGCAGCATCTGCCAAGGTGACAAAACCTTGCGGACCGTGCGTTGAAACGGATATTTGGCACATATATAAGGGCTTGCCATAGTAGGATTGGTAAGACCTTGTTAAATCGAACATTGTATCTTCATACCATTTCAGGAATTGGTCGGCCTCCCAATCGGCATTGCCAAACTTGGGAGCATTCAGACAATCTGCAAATATCTGTTCATATTTGCCAGCTTCATCCGTTGCTTCGCGGAAATCAGGAGAATAAACCCCCGTTTCGTAAGAGGTCTTGAATCCGAAGTTGTGAAGCATAGCGTCCAACATCTGCTCAAGCGTGTATTTTTTATCTTTATATACGTTTTTATATAAAGAGGCAAGAGAATTGATGAAAGTAATGGTACCGCAGGATTCAAAATTGATGGTGGCATTATATCGTCCACCCATCATACCCAGGTCGCGACCTTTCGTAAAGCAGTCGGGTTTGAGCAAGGAATTGACTATGGGCATGCAATGTTTGCGCCAGATATCCATTTGCAAATTGTTGACCTTGTTGACTACATCGATAATCTGACGCAAATAGATGGTCCATTGGTCTAAAACAGTTTCAAAGTTATCCAAAGACCGGTTATGTGCAGGAAGTATCTGACGTTTCATGCGGTGGTCGTATCCGTTTGTCAGCACTAATTCGAGAACTTTGGGCAGACCGACGAAATGGACACCTGAGCCGGCAGTTGGGCCCGCACCTCCTGGAATCCAGGTGATTTTGTTGTTATAATTTAATGGAAGGAAACAGCAAGGTGAGGATTCCAAACATCCACCTAAGCACCAGGCACGGGCATCCTCCAAGTTCATACCTTCCGGTCCGTAATTCAACATCATGAAATTCATCCCCACCTGATTGTTCATCCATGCCGGATAACCCATTCCCAATTTGGTGCAGGATGCGGCTTTCATCAGGAAATCTTCCGGCGTTTTTTCATCGTAAAGTATGGATAAGGTCGGTTGAGTGGTACGACAGCGCATACCGGCTTCAATAATCAAATATTCCAATGGTGTGACTGCGGTTTGATTGTCGCGGGTGAGACCTCCCAAAGAAAGGTTGTTGAACGTATTGCCTGACAATACGCCACCAGTCACGCCGGCGGAAGCAAAACATTCAATACATGTAATCTTGATTCGATAAAATTCTAATAATTCTATGGCCTCTTCTTCTGTGATAGTGCCGTCTTGCAGGTCTTTTTCATAGAAAGGTTGCAGAACCTGTCCGATTCGTCCGATGGATTGTCCGGACTGAGGATCTTCGTTAACCACCCCGTAGTGGCAGCAAAGGGTGAGTTGCAAGGCCTGACGGAAGGTAACGGGAGCTTTGTGTGCAATGTGCGCCATCACAGCTTCTATTTCCTCATAATTCTTCTTAAAAGCGGGGTCGGTTTCGATACTGGCGAGGTAATGGGCACGATTGGCATAGTTGGCACACCAGTTGCTCATACCCTGCGCAATCGTCTTCATAGCAACATAATAATAACCACGTCCCATGCCGAGGATACCGTCTCCATCAGCTTCGCCCATTGTTTCTTTGATTCGTTGCTCGCAAAGTTCAATGATACCGTCCCAACCGTATTGCAGAGGTAGGTAATAGTTCATGACTTCACGACCTTGCGGGATGCAGTACGAATCAAACATACAGAGCACGGACTCCATGATATTCTGTTCCAACTGATACTCGGGCGTGTATTGGGCATATTTGTTGCTCAGTTCTTCCACGGAATTGCCATCCCATGGTTTTGACACTTTGACGAGAACAGGAATTTCCTCCTTTCGAATACCGAATTTTTTTGCGAGGGAAATGATGTTTCCATAACTTTTTGTAACATTTCCACCACCTTCTCCGACGATGGATACAGCATCAGCTTCGCTTTCAGCGGGTGCATCTACTTCAGCCATCAGGGCCTCTGCCTGAGCATTAAAAAAACTGGCCGTCACCCATGGATAAGGGAAAGCACCACGTACGTTACGAGTTTTGTTCATCACCAGTTTTTCGTAGGGCTGAATAGTTGGAGTAAGATGTGATAATGCCGCAGCCATTGCCTTTGCCCGACGCACTATAGTAACCTCACCATCATTTTCCTGCCAAACACGATTGTACCAATAGGGGTACTCCATATCCACCGTGTTTTTCAAGGTATAGTAAATGTTTTTCAATTTGGTACATCCTTCTACTTCGGCTGGAATATCTTCCATTGTCATAGCGGGTACCTGATCCATCTCAATGCCTCGTTGCTTCAACAATTCGTTAAGCTTTTCTTCGTTTTGCGTCATAAATTACAGTTAGTTCAAAATAAAATGCGATTATTCGTCTAATTATTTGGTTATTAACAAAATATAAATATTGAAAATAATTACTCCCAATAAAAAGACCCTTCGTTTTTGAAGGGTGCAAAGGTACATAAAAAATATTGCTGTCCGATAAAACTTTTTCCTCACTGATCACTGGTTTCAGTTTACATTATAAAAGTCACCGGCAACGTGTATTTGCAGCGTATGGCCTTGCCCTTGTAGGTGGCGGGTTGCCAGCGCGGCATTCCGCGAACAATCTGCAGAGCATTTTCATCGCAATCCGGGAAAAGTTGAACTTTAATTTCGGGAGAAGATATGCTGCCGTCTTCTTCAACTGTAAATTCTACCAGAACAGAACCATTAACATCCGCCTTGTTGTAAACGGAATAATCTATACGTTGGAGCACGAATGATACTAAGGAATCCATTCCTCCGGGGAAGGTGGGAGGCACATCGTATTTTACATCTTCACTGACATCGGCAAACAAATATATGTTGCGGGCAGCGTGATGCAATTTGCGGGTGTCCAAAGTCAGTAAGCGGCTGTCAACGTGCGACACGAAATGGTTTACATTTCTCATTAAAGAATGATGCCCCAGCCGTAATTCCCAAACTTTTTCTTGCGAGTCCCCATCTTGAACAATTTTTTTTCGCGAATACATTTCGCAATCCGCTTGTAGAATCTCACTATAGTGTTTGAATTCTTTGCTGGTAGGGCATCGCTTGAATTTGGCGATGGCATAATGATCTGGCGACCATATCTTTATATAATAATTGCGGGTAATCGGTCTGAAACATTCCGGTTTTACTTCAATGTCTTTTGAAGAATAGACTTTTGCCGTATAGATGTACCCATCTTTAAGAAAATGGAAAATTTGGTAGTCGAATACAGGTGGTTCCCAATTTCCGCGATATCCCACATCTCCTTGAGCAAAAGCAGGAACGACTGAGAAGAGCGCAAAGACGAAAATAAGAAGATAGTGTTTTGACATAGTGACGTGTGTTAGCTTATTTAATCAATAATTCCAGCATAAAGATATTGTCCTTTCCGCGTCATAGGAGATTGGGTTTGCAGGAATGAGAAGTCGAGAAGGATGATGACGAGGATGATGATTTTACTATAAGAGTTTTTCATAATAATGAATAGATATGCAAACGGAGCAGCAAAAATAGTCAAATTTCGTACATGACAAGACATTGAATCATCTAAAAAAATGTATTTTTGCCGCAATTTTATATTGCAAAAAAGAAGTGCTACTTCCGATTTGCAATGTAAATCGGAAGTATTTTTTTATAATAACAATATCAAAACATTATGTATCAAAGAATTGCAAAAATTGAAGATTATATTACAGACATAAGTGTATTTTTATTCGGTGCTCGTCAGACAGGAAAGTCAACACTTTTAAGATCCCGATTCCCAAGAGCTATATACATTGATTTGTTGAATACTGAAATTTTTGCAAAATTTTCGCGTCGCCCTAATCTTCTTTATGAACTCTATAAAGAGAAAGATGAAAATGATGTTATAATCATAGACGAAATCCCACAGGTCCCACTTATTTTAAATGAAGTGCATAGACTAATATCAGAACGGGGAATTCGTTTTATCCTATGCGGTTCCAGTGCACGGAAATTGAAACGTCAAAGTTTTAATACGCTTGGTGGTCGTGCCTTTCCATTCTATCTATACCCCTTGGTTAGTGCGGAAATTCCAGATTTCAATTTAGAGAGAGCTTTGTCTAATGGGATGCTCCCCCCCTGCTATGATGCGAAGAACGCGCATTTGCTTTTGTCTGCATACGTGGATGTTTATTTAAGAGAAGAAGTTAAGGCAGAGGCTTTAGTGCGAAATCTGGATAGTTTCCAACGCTTTTTGGATGCAGCTGCTTTCACAGATGGTGAAATTGTCAATTATAACAATATCGCTAGCGACTGTTGGGTAAGTGCTCACACCGTGAAAGAGTATTTTTCCATTTTGGA
>JAZUEE010000093.1:0-1637 GCA_045639985.1 Bacteroidales bacterium | reverse complement strand
GTAATGGTCAAAACTCCATCTTCTTGTGAATAGGAGGTGTCAGCAGCAGTGATATTCAACATACGAGAGAAAGGCATTCCATATTGGTCTAAAGTGGTGGCCTGCTCTAAGAAATTGTTGAAGGGTCTGCGAACTGTTCCTTGCGGGTCGGTAAAAGCAGTGGCGTTGTCAAACAGAGGGACTGGAACCGTCAAATCCTTGTTGATATTGGTAACATTGTACATATACTGGTTCCAAACGGGTCTTGCTGGCGCCCAGGGGATGATTCCACCGACCACAACAAGCTGTCCGCCCACCCATCCGAGACCAGACCCGGTTTTGCCGCAGACCACTATTTCTGCCCCCCCGTCACCATTCACATCGGCCACCACGGGATATTCCTTCCAGGTGCCCGCATACATTGGAAGCGTATATAGATTGTAAAAAGGAATGGTGTCGTTGCCGGTCCGATGGCTTCGACCACTTCCATTGATGATACGAAGGTTCGCCATATCACGATATACAATTTCTTTAATACCATCTTGATTGAAATCAAAAAGAGTCATAGAAGTCTCACCAGATTCATCACCATGTGTTGCTTGCCATAGTACTTGAGTTCCAAAAGTTGTATTGTAAGTTACAGCTGTTATTCGGGAGGCATTAACATAATGTTGGAGGTCAAGATACACAAATTCGAGATTCCCATCGCCATTGATGTCACCCACCATAGGATAGCCGACGGTGCCGGCATAATGTCCGTGAACAAAAAGAATATCTTCAGTAACGGGGTCGTAAGCATAGAAATAGGAGCTATCATATGTGTTGCTAGTGGAGCCATCAATTACCACCATTACATCCAACTGCCCATCTCTATTGAAATCCGCCACAGCCACATTGCCGTCCTGAGGAATCCTGGAAGGTATATCAATGGTCTTTAATTCTGTCACGCTGTTAAGTGAAATATCTGTTCTGCTATTGATATGAACACCGTATAGGGTGTTTCCGCAAATCAATTCAGGGAAGGAATCTCCAATAATATCAGCAGAAAACGACATAGCTGCACGTGCGAGACTACCATTTTCATTGCGATAACTGCGTCCCATATTTCCATTAGCGGGTCCAGCACAAAGTCGTTTCAAAGTTGCAGCATCATAAATGGTATTCCCAATATAAATCTCTGGCCAGCCGTCGTAATTGAAGTCGGTGATGGAAATGCTACCCTCACAAGGGGTGTTTACATCAGAAGTAGCCAAAAGTTGCCCGTGAATATCATACGAGCGAAGTTTGCTGTCAAAACAGTGCAGTATGATTGCACCTTGCATACCACCATTACCGTTGGGATAACGGACTATAGTTATAGGACCAGCAAAGCCCGCATATATTTTTTGTGGAACATTGATAGTGCCGACTTGTTGCAGGTTAGAACCACGATAGATTCCAAGTTGCGTAGTATAGTGATCATTAGAAACTGCTTTTGCAACTACGATTTCCACTTCTCCATCTCCATCAATGTCACCTACTATTGGAACATAATAACTATGGATATCATCAACCGAATTTAGGATATGGGCATCCCAGGGCTGAGGTTGGACGTCTGCCGTACATTCTGCCATTTCAACGTTGTCTGGGAAAAGTTGTTGTCCTTGCACAAAACAAAA
>JAZUEE010000092.1:0-7151 GCA_045639985.1 Bacteroidales bacterium | reverse complement strand
CCGATGTGACCTTCCACACAGGTCTGTTTGTGAAGAAGGAACTGAACATACGCGGCTCACGCAATGCCACGCCTATGGACTTTGAGGCCGTTATCAGATATCTGCTGAAAGGCTCATGCCCGAAGGATGAACTCATATCGGCCTGCGTAAAGCCGGAACAGGCTCTTGCAACCATGCAGTCATGGGTGGCCGCCCCGGGCAAGGTGTTCCGTATTCTTGTAGATTTCAATTGATTGTCTTACAATATTGTTTCACTAAAATAATTAAAGAAAACACTATGAAAAAAACCTTGTTGTTTGCAGCTGCAATGGCTGTATCATGTTTCGCCAACGCTCAGTTCTTTGTAGGAGGCGAGTTCAACTTTACATCGGGAACAAACAACACAAGACTGTTTGACGGTGACAAGTTTGACGGTTCGGAAATGGACGATGGCGCTTCATCATTCTATTTTGCACCATACGTTGGTACTGCAATCGGTGAGGATTGGGAAGTAGGCGTAGGCATAGGAATAGGCACTGAAGTTGAGAAGGAAAAGGACTACTTTACCGGCGAGATCGAGAATACAAAGGCCAGCCTGCTGGGCTTGGGCGCTTATGCAAGACGCTATTTCTCACTTGGCGAACGCCTGTCATGGTATGTCGATGCAGGCGTGGAATTTGACCGCTCGCTTTCAGAGGCTGGTGCCGGTTATGTGAAGGGGCATGATATGTCTCTCTACATGAATCCCGGATTCTATTTTGACATCAATGACCACTGGGGACTTGATATTGCCATAAATTACCTCTGTCTCAGCTGGGATCATGAGTGGCAGTCATATCTTGACAATGACAAGAAAATCTGTGCAGATGGAGGCTACAGCCAGGAACTGAACTTCGGTGCCAGTACAAATTTCGGCTCAATTCATGATTTTGCTACAGACGGTGTAACGCTCAGCGTCTGCTACAACTTCTGAGCATTCGGACATTGCTGTTCAGAAGCGTTCCCTGAACCTTTCTTCCAATCTGCCGGTAAATCGCGAGGCTTGCCGGCAGATTTAATTTGCTGACACCTGAAAAAGAACTGACGATTATTTCCTTATTTGAAAAAATAATGTCTATCTTTGTGCCCCGAAAAAATGTTTAATGGGCAGACTGGACAAATATAACGTTGAACTGAAGGACCTGAAGGAAGTTCAGGCCCGGTATCAGTGGACTGTCGATCAGGATTTCTTTGCGATTGTTGAAGGCGAGGAGGTCCAGAAGGGCAAGGTCGATGTAACTCTCACGGTTACAAAGGAATCGGCTCTGTATCATTTGAACTTTGAGATCGCCGGAACGGTGACCGTCACCTGTGACCGCTGCCTTGATGACATGCCGCTTGAGATTTCGAATTCGGGTGAACTGAAGGTCCGTTTGGGTGAGGATTTTGCCGATGACGGCGATGTCATCATCGTACCGGAGGATAAAGGCATTGTCAACGTGTCATGGTATATCTATGAGTTCATAGCTCTGGCAATTCCCATGAAGCACGTGCATGCTCCGGGAAAATGCAACAAAGGTATGATGGAGAAACTGGACGAATATGAGGCCTCGGAGAATGAGGACGGAGAGTTGTCCGGCGGAGCAACAGACCCGCGTTGGGATGATTTGAAGAATATAATTGAAAACGATAACGATTAAAAACAAAACAAAATGGCACATCCTAAAAGAAGGCAGTCTAAGACCAGAACTGCGAAAAGAAGGACCCACGATAAGGCAGTTGCTCCGACACTTGCAATCTGCCCGAACTGTGGAGCATGGCACGTTTACCACACAGTATGCGGTGAGTGCGGTTATTACAGAGGCAAACTTGCAGTAGTCAAGCAGGAGGCAGCTGAATAATGACAAGACATGAAAACGCATCCTTCCCGATGCGTTTTTTTTGACTCTTTTTCAAAGTAAGACAGGAAAGCAAGATGCATAAGGCTGGATTCGTGAACATAGTGGGCAACCCGAACGTGGGCAAATCGACTTTGATGAACCTGCTTGTGGGCGAGCATATCTCAATTGCTACATTCAAGGCCCAGACGACCCGTCACAGGATTATGGGCATTGTCAATACCGAGGATTCACAGATAGTGTTCTCGGACACCCCTGGTGTGCTCAAACCCAACTACAAGCTTCAGGAATCTATGCTGGCTTTTTCGGAATCGGCCCTGGTCGATGCCGATGTGCTGCTTTATATGACCGATGTGGTAGAGAAGGCGGACAAGAATCAGGAGTTTCTGGACAAGGTGCGTGGAATGAAGGTTCCCGTGCTGCTCATCATCAACAAGATTGACCTTACGGACCAGAAATCGCTTGAGAAACTTGTGGATCTGTGGCACGAGCGCCTGCCGCAGGCCGAGATCATTCCCATATCGGCCGCCAATTCATTCGGCGTGCAGGCTATCCTGAAAAGGGTAAACGAACTGCTGCCAGACAGCCCTCCGTATTTTGACAAGGACCAGCTGACAGACAAGCCTGCCAGGTTCTTCGTATCGGAAATAGTCAGGGAAAAGATACTTCTGCATTATGACAAGGAGATACCGTATTCGGTCGAGGTCGCTGTGGAGCAGTTCAAGGAAAACAAGAGCCGTATTCTGATCAATTGCGTGATATACGTTGAACGTGAGTCGCAGAAGGGAATCCTGATAGGCCATGAGGGACAGGCCTTGAAGCGCGTGGCTGTTGAGGCACGCACTGATCTTGAGAAGTTCTTCGGAAAGAAGATTTTCATGGAAATTTTCGTGAAGGTTGACAAGGACTGGCGCAGCTCGGACCGTGAATTGCGAAACTTCGGTTATGAGCAGGATTAATATTATAGTGATATGAGTAGTTTAGTAGCAATAGTGGGTAGACCGAACGTGGGCAAATCGACCTTGTTTAACCGTCTTACGCAGACGCGTCAGGCCATTGTGGACGATGAGGCCGGCACCACACGTGACCGCCAATACGGCAAGTGCGAGTGGGGAGGCCGCATATTTTCGGTAGTGGATACCGGCGGATGGGTGGTGAATTCCGATGACGTGTTTGAGGACGAGATCCGCAAGCAGGTCAACATAGCCATTGAGGAGGCGGACCTTATACTGTTTCTTGTCGATGTCAAGAACGGCCTGACCGACCTTGATGATGATGTGGCTGATATACTGCGCCGTTCAAAACGTGAGGTGATACTGGTTGCCAATAAAATGGATACCTTCGAGCTGCAGTATGCCGCTGCCGAGTTCTATTCGCTTGGCCTTGGCGATCCTGTCACCATATCGGCTGCAAACGGAAGCGGTACGGGCGATTTGCTTGACCTTATTGTAGGCAAGCTTCCGAAGGACGAGTCAGCCGAGGTCGAGGATAATATTCCGCGCTTTGCGGTGGTAGGACGTCCTAACGTGGGCAAGAGTTCGATCGTGAACGCGTTCATCGGCGAGGACCGCAACATTGTAACGGATATAGCCGGCACTACGCGCGATTCGGTGTATACCCGTTATACCAAGTTCGGCTTTGATTTCTATCTGGTCGATACAGCTGGAATACGTAAGAAGAGCAAGGTCGAGGAAGACCTGGAGTTCTATTCCGTGATGCGTTCCATACGCGCTATAGAGAATAGCGACGTGTGTATTCTGATGCTTGATGCCACGCGCGGCATAGAAAGCCAGGACATGAACATCGTGTCGTTGATCCTGAAGAACCAGAAGGGCCTTGTGGTAGTGGTGAACAAGTGGGATTTGATTGAGGACCGTGGCGTTCAGGTTATGCGTAATTATGAGGAGGCAATCCGGTCGCGTCTGGCTCCGTTCGTGGATTTCCCTATAGTGTTCACTTCGGCCATTGAGAAACAGCGCATACTGAAGGTGCTGGAATGTGCGAAGAATACCTATATGCATAAGACCAATCGCGTATCTACTGGCAAACTCAATGCCGAGATGCTCCCGCTGATCGAGTCGTATCCGCCACCATCAACAAAGGGCAAATACATCAAGATCAAGTATGTGACTCAGTTGCCTGACACGCAAATACCATCTTTCGTCTTCTATGCGAACCTTCCGCAATATGTGAAGGAGCCATACAAACGATTCTTGGAGAATAAGATGCGTGAAGAGTGGAATTTATCGGGTACACCGATTAATATTTTTATTAGACAGAAATAATCCAAGAGAGGAGGGACAATACAACGATCCTTCCTCTTTTGCTTTCCATCGCCAACTATAATCGTTATGAAAATTAAGATAGACACCGATGAATTGGTTAAAAACCAGGTGATTTCGCAGGAGACTGCCGATGAAATCATCCAATTCCACCAATCATCGCAAAAAACAGCCATAGGCAAGTACGCCTTGGGTATCGTGGCCGCTCTATTCGTGTTGACAGGCCTCTCTATTTTTGTGAACGATATCTGGTCATCCGTCGGATTGAACACGAAAATACTCTTCAGTCTCATGCCTATACTGGGCGGTTCTCTCACTTGCTATGCTGTGGTCACACGCTTCCCTTCGATGAAAATACTCACCGAAAGCGTCGCTATCCTGCAATGCGTGGCCATTTTTGCCACATTTATCATGTTGGTGGAGAGCTTTCATTTATCGGTGTACGAGACGGCATTCATTTTAGTTGTCATCATACTCTGTTTCCCATTCGTGATTTATTTCAGGGCAACAGTGGCGGCTACATTGTTGATCCTCACCGCAACCATCGCTATCTTATGCAACAACATGCAAGAGGTTAATCATCATCTCTATGTTGTACTGATCGGATTGTTGGATGGCCTATTTTTGTATAAAACTTATTTACGCGAGAAGGAAACACCACTTCTTCTCGTCCGACTGTTCCTATCATCCTTTGTACTGATTGTCTTCATGATTGAGTTTTCATTAAACATGAAACAAAGCCCATTCTCTATCCTTCCTCTCATCGCATCCAGTTATATCTTCACTTTCCGTACTTGGAACAGAGCGAAAAAATGGTTGGAAGCGGATGATAATTGGTTGGAATTGGGTGCTTTCTTACTATCATTCTATATCCTATACTATTGTTGTTCACATCATTATAGCCTTTACAACCACAGAACAGAAGCATTGACCGTGATTCCTTTCGCTTTGCCTCTAATACTTATTGGGATACTACAATTCAGAAACGGAATAAAAATGGATTTCAGGCAGATCCATACCCTTTTGGCCGCTACCATCATCGCCTTGACACCGTTTATGATGGGCGAAGACAACAACATTGTATACATATTGGTCATGCTCCTCTTTTTGGGCTATCACACCTATCTGAGGATTCGTCATTTCAACATTCTGTTTTTCAGTGTCGTCATGATCTGTTGGATGATCACTTCCGCAAGCCTCAAACACATGGATGGATTTAGACCATGGGTGGTGGCAGTCACCGTATTGTTTTTAGGCACACTGCTTATTGGCCGTCAATTGTTACATCATAAAAAAGACAAAGAACGATGAAAATCCAGGAGATTAATAAAAAACAGTGTTTGGTGGCAATGATAGCATTGCTTTTTGCGTTAACAGCGGGATTCATCATTTGGAACCAAGGCGCCATCAACACGCAACGTGATCTGAGACTCAAAATCGACACCATGTCTTGGAATCAAGAGATGGATTATAAATATCGTACCATAAGAGATTTCAGCATTATGCTGATGGACTCCATCATCCAAGAAGGTTATTCAGATGGAAAGTACATCGTATTTGACATAAACGAAGAGGGTTACGATGTACCCTTGTTTTGCAGTCGCATACCTAATTTTTTCCATCCAAGCGTGAAATGCAAATTATACCACGACAATCACGTTTATGGAAATGAAAACTTCAACAATATCAATCGGATACTCCCAAACAGCGATGTGAAAAGAAATAGTTCCACGAAATATATCGAAAGGCACTTTCTCAGAAAGGCTATGGCCGCCCATTCCGAAATTTGTGTCATTCTTCCGTCCTACGACGGTTCTATGAAAAAAGACATCTACAGTCCGATATTCGAGGATTTCGAGATAGACGGCAGACGAATGTCCGAAATGACCCAAGAGATGGAGCAACATCCACAGGAGGTGGTGGATTCTTTGATGAATGATATTCTCCATGCTATAGAGGCTTACTGCCAATCGGAGCATTGCAATGTGGGAAAAGGTTATGTCTATATTCTAAAAGGATGTGTTAACAGTGAAATGCGAGACGCTTTTAACCATTATATAAAATTACCACAAGGTGAAAAGGCGATAGAGGAGTGGTTGGTGGCGCATAAAGGGCGAATCAAAGAGTCGTATCATCAATATGATGAGGTTCATAATGCGGTTCGACAACTGCTGACAAATGAGGAATGGATGGAAGACAAAGAAAATGAGGGGATTGACGTTTTGTGGATAAGAAACTTCCTGAAACAAATTGCCGAGTGAACAATATCCCAATTTTTTACTAACAAAATCGCCACATTCTTTGGTCAAATCTGACAAAATGATTATTTTTGCAGACAAATAAGTGAATATTGTCAAAAACTCAAATGCGATAATATGGAGCAGTTAAAGCACGAATGTGGTATTGCGATGATTAGACTTCTCAAACCGTTGTCTTATTATCAGCAAAAATACGGGTCTGCAAGTTATGGACTCGGTAAGCTCTATCTGATGATGGAAAAACAGCACAACCGCGGACAGGAGGGCGCCGGTATCGCCTGCGTGAAACTTCAACCGCATCCCGGACATGAATATATGTTCAGGGAGAAAGCAGAAGGCAAGGACGCTATTACCAAAGTCTTTGCCTCTGTCGGCCACCAACTGACAACACCAAACGAAGATGACCCATCTGGCACACCACCTTTCCAAGGCGAGTTGCTGATGGGCCATCTTCGTTATAGTACGACCGGTAAGGGAGGTTTGAAGTATGTTCATCCATTTTTGAGAAGAAACAACTGGAAGGCGAAGAACCTCTGTTTGTGCGGAAACTTCAATATGACCAATGTCGATAGCATCTTCGACCGCTTGACCGCTCAAGGCCAATATCCACGCATCTACAGCGACTCCTACATTATGTTGGAGTTTATGGGGCATCGTCTCGATCGTGAGGTGGAGAAACGCTACCGTGAGGCGAAGGAGTTATCATTGGCGGGTATGGAGATCACCGATTACATCGACACCCATGTGGATGTTCG
>JAZUEE010000091.1:0-3183 GCA_045639985.1 Bacteroidales bacterium | reverse complement strand
CGGAACTTCTCATCCACGTTGACGAGGTTGTTTTCGATGACCTTCCAGCCCTTGGCAGCAACTTCCGGAGTGGCGTAGTCAACGAGATATTCGCTGAGGGTGAGGATGGCGTTCGGGGTGCAGTAGCGCTTGATGAAGCCCGGCACGCTGAATTCCATAAAATGCTCGCCGGTACGACCTAAACGATAGCAGGCAGTACAGAAACTCGGAATGTAGTTGTTTTCCAAAAGTTCCTCGATGATGTCGCCCAATGTGCGGTCATCGCCAATTTGGAACTGCTCGCGGTGCAGGTTCTGGTCTTCCACCTTGTCGGAGTTTTTCTCTTCTTCCTCGTGATGGTATTTGTAGTCGCCTAACTGCAAGTTGGTGCCGCCGTCGATTTGGGAGATGCCGTATTGGATGGCCTTTGCACGGAACTCGGCCGTTTCGCGAGCGGTCAGAATCATACCCGTGTAAGGAACAGCCAAGCGGAAAATGGCGATGATCTTTTCGAAAGTCTCATCATCCACGAAATACTTCTTGTCGATGTTCAGACCGGAAGCGTCCTTGATACGCGGGAAGGAGATAGTGTGCGGACCCACATTGAAGCAGGCTTCCAAGTGGTTGGTATGACGAATCATAGCTAACACTTCAAAACGCCAGTCGTACAAGCCGAACAGGATGCCAAGACCGTTGTCGTCGATGCCGGCCTGTTGTGCGCGGTCCATAGAGGTTAGACGCCAGTCGTATTTGCCCTTCATCGTGTTTGCCGGATGATACCAGGTGTAAGCCTCCGGATGATAGGTCTCTTGGAAAATCTGATACGTGCCGATGCCGGCTTCTTTCACGGTGCGGAAACCTTCCACATCAAGAGGCGCGGCGTTGATGTTGACACGGCGGATAGAGCCGTTGCCCTTCTTGGTAGCGTAGGTCAACTTCACGGTGTGGGCGATGTATTCCGGAGAGTACTTCGGAGACTCGCCATAGACGAGAATCAGACGTTTCTGGCCGTCTTCTTCCAATGCTTCCACGTTGTGAATGAGTTCTTCGTCGGTCAATGTAGTGCGGATTTGCTCTTTGTTGGAGGAACGGAAGCCGCAGTATTTGCAGTTGTTGATACAGTAGTTGCCGACGTAAAGCGGGGCGAAGAGCACGATGCGGTTGCCATAGATGCGGCGTTTCAGTTCGCGCGCGCCCTCTTTGATTTCCTCTACCAAGGCAGGGTCGGTCGTGTTGATGAGAACGGCCGTTTCTTCCATTGTCAGACGGTTTTTGTCCAAAGACTTTTGGATAATTTCGCGAACTCTCTCGGGAGTGCTTTGCGTATTATTGATGTAATCCCAAATTTCATCTACATCGATGAACGGTTTGCCAATTTCGTCGGGAATGCGACATTTTTCTGGATTGAATTGCATATCTATTAGTGTTTAAAGTTTAAAATTCAAAGTTTAAAAGGCTAAAAGCTAATTGCTAACGGCTAATAGCTTCGTGACCACGGCTTTTGCCTCGACATTGTCGAGTTTCCCTAATTTTCCAGAAAGTGCGTTGATTTGGTTGGTGTCGCCTTCCACAATGAGCGAAATGACCGCCACGGAGCGGTCGTGGAAAGGCAGCCCTTGGCGGGCGAGTACGATATCGGCGAACTGCGATATCGTGGCGTTAACTTGCGGTGCTACCGCGCGATCTTTGATGAGCACGGTGACTGTTCCAATTCTCTTTTCCATCAGTGCAACTTTTGGATTAGGTGGTTGTGTGAAAAACGGCGGCAAAAGTACACTTATTTTCGAGAACACCAACGCCTGATTTTCACAATAAGTATTTCGATAGAGTATTCCCGAACTATTCTTGTTTATCGTATCCGTCGAGCAAGTCTTTGGCCATGCCGAGAAACATCAGAGCCACTTGGTTGAAGTCCATGTTAAGGTCTTTGCTCAAACCGATACGATCCTTGAAAATAGCGACATTGTACCATTGCAAGCATTGGAAGGCACGGTGGAAATAAAGTCGTTGCAATTCCTCTTTCGTCGGTTTGTGGCCAACGTATGCCTCTAACAAGGAAAGTGCTTTGTCAAATCCGGCATTGCCATAGCAGGCAATGTCATAAAACGGGTCGTTCATACCGGCAAATTCCCAATCCAGGACATACAATTTATCGCCATTGATAACCAAATTCGTCGGTTGGTAATCGCAATGACAGGGAACAAGGGCGACTTGCGCGTAGTTTTTGCGCATTTCTTCCAATTTGTTGCGCAAAATAAGATATTCTTCAGGGTGAGAGAAACCTGTTTCTCGACAATATTGTTCGTCCTCAGCCAAACGCCCGAAAGCATTATAGTCTTTAAATTTGAGATGACTGCCATGGATTTTCTTTAAAGCCCTTACAGACATTTCATTATAGGATACAACATCCGTTTCAGACATAATAGTCCCTTCTACGTATTCTGCTAATTTCTCACCCGATAGAATTTCCACATAGGTTGTTTCATTATTCAAATCCAACTTGCTGACTTCTTGGATATTATTCCATTCATCTACTCGGTTGACAAATTTTTCAGCAAATTTCCCAGGTACTCGGTACGTATATTTTTTATCATTGCTTGATACGACGTAAGTATAATTACTCATTCCGCCTTCAAGGCGTTTTATGATTTGCGCATCCTGAGTGTGCAGAAGAGCATTCACACGCGCAACAATGTATTCCTCTATATTCATAATTGTCATGTTTTTTGGGGGCGCAAAACTAAAAAATCTTTGATAAGGTGTTTCCTATGATTCCATATTTTCAAAATTTCGCAAATAATATATGAAGATTTTACCTTCCAAATTTTGGGATAATACGCTAACAATTTAATTACAAGCATCTTATAAAACACTTCTTCTATAAAAAAAAATAATACATTTGCAGCCGTGTTTTTATAACCATTACATTGTACGTATTAGTATCATATAATTTCATTAATAAATAAATTTTTATGTCTATGAATATAGCACAACACATTCAAAATGATGTCATTACCAACATTCCGGATTTGCTGAATCTTCAACATGGCAATCCATTGGGATTAAGTCCTATTGCTCAATTAATTATCATTTTTGTTTTAGTTGAAGTGATGGCTGTTTTTGACTTCTTTATTCGCCGTCGCGGTAAAGATCAATTTTATCCGGTGCTCTACACTCTCTTGTTCTTATCTTTCGTATCCATCT
>JAZUEE010000090.1:0-5662 GCA_045639985.1 Bacteroidales bacterium | reverse complement strand
ACAGCATACCATACAAATAATGCATAAAATTTTTTTCATTTTAGATTTTTAAAAGCGGGTTCTATAAATTCATTTTCAATCATTAAGGTGGAATAGAGCCCTTTCACCCATCTTAAGATTTATTTTCATCAGCCATTGATAAAAGATTTATCTGGTTGGTTGCAGCTGCAAAAATACACTATTTCGTATTATCCTATTAATAAAAACATCGCCTATTCTTTAACAAACCAAGTCATTTATTCACACACACTTTGCCACAAACATACACATTGCCACCTGCAAAGCAAGTATGAGCGGTACGCCAATGATGAATTTCAAATGCTTGGTTTTGTGCCGAAAAATCAGCATTCCCAGCAAAGCGCCCACACTGCCACCTATTACGGCCGTCATCATCAATACAAACTCCGGCGTCCGCATCTGATGCCTACGGGCTTTCCTTTTATCTGTGCCAAACATGACGAAGGCAACAAAGTTGATTATTAGGAGATATACAATGAAGGTTTTCATACTGTGATAAAGCTATGAATTATATGTTAAGGTGTGCGTTCATGAAACCTGAAACTTGGAACCTGAAAGCAAATACGGCCTTGTCACGGAGTCCTCGCATTGCAATATTTCATGAGGCACACCGGCAAAAAGCAACTGTCCACCGGCATCGCCACCACCAGGGCCTAATTCTATCAGATAATCAGCTTCTTTCATCACATCCAAACTGTGTTCAATCAAAATCAGCGTATTACCGGCATCGGTCATCTCATGAAACAGTTTCAAAAGTTTGCGGATGTCGTCCAGATGCAGGCCGTCGGTGGGTTCGTCTATGATGAATATTTCGCCTTTTCGGTGCAGTTGGTCCGCCAACTTCACACGCTGGAGTTCGCCACCACTAAGCGTGGTCATCGTCTGATTAAGATGCAAATACCCCAACCCCACTTGTTCAAGGGCACGTAATTTGGGCAAGAAAGGTTGGTCGGCAAAGAACTCGATGGCCTCTTCCACCGAAAAATCCATCACTTCCGCAATATTTTTGCCTTTGTAACGATAACGCAACGTTTCCTCCTTGTAACGCGTTCCATGGCACACATCACACACCGTTTCAATGGACTCCATAAACGCCATATCGGAAACAATGATGCCCTTGCCGCCGCACGCCGGGCAAGCCCCTTGGCTATTGAAGGAGAACAACTGCATGTTGGTTTTAGTTGCCTGCGCAAACAACTTGCGAATAGCATCTGAAATATCCAGGTAAGTAGCCGGAGTAGAGCGCAAATTGATACCTATATTTTTCTGACCGATGAAAATCGTGGGACGTTCACACTGATTTTGGAAATGCTCCATCAGGGAACTCTTTCCGGAGCCGGCCACACCCGCAATTACCGTCATAACACCCTCTGGAATATCCAACGACAAATTCTTGAGATTGTGCAATGTCGCATCTTGGATATGGAAAAATCCCTTTGGCGTCCGAATGTTTTCTTTAAAATCACTAACATGACGCAGCATCCGGGCGGTAATTGTCTCTGACTGAAGCAAATCAGAGTAGGAGCCCTCAAACATAATTTTGCCTCCATGACTACCCGCCATCGGTCCCATATCCACCACATGGTCGGCCATCGCGATAATTTCACGATGATGTTCAACGATGAGAATCGTATTGCCATGATCGCGCAGATGTTGCAGCGAGGCCTTCAGGCGCGCGATATCCTGCGGGTGCAAACCGACAGAAGGTTCGTCCAAGACGTATGCCATATCAGTAAGTGCAGAGTTGATATACTTGGCTATTTTAATGCGCTGTGCCTCTCCCCCACTCAACGTACCCGTGCCACGACTTAACGTCAAATATCCCAAGCCGATGTCCGCCAAGGCCCGCAAACGTTTCAGCAATTCGCGCTGAATATCTACCGCCAAGGGCTCTTTAATAGACTGGATAAAGCCCACGCACTCTGATATCTGCATATCCACCACCTCGGCAATATTTTTACCATTGATACGGCAACTGCGCACGCGCTCGTTAACACGCGAACCGTGACACTCGGGGCACTCGAACGTGGAAACCATCTGGTCAAGCACTTTCTGCTGACGTTTACCCTCCTTGGTGGTTATGATACTGCGGTACATTCGCGGGAACATACCTTCAAACTTCGCAGATTTCGGCCAATTGGACGGTGGATTCTTCAATCGTATCTGCGGGGAATAGAGAAACAAATCCAATTCTTCCTTACTATAATCCTTGATTTTCTTATTTAAATCGAAAAGGCCGCTGTACGCGTAACGTTTCCAGCGCCACGCACCAGTGGTAAACGTTGGAAAATGAATCACATCCTCATCATTCAAACACTTGTTGAAATCTACCAACTTGTGGATGTCGAGTTCCGTTACTTGACCCAGACCATCACAACGCGGACAACTTCCTGAAGGATGGTTAAACGAAAACGTATCGGAATAACCGACAAAAGGTTTACCCACGCGGGAAAACAACAGACGCAACAGCGCGTAAATATCCGTATAGGTGCCCACCGTAGAACGATTGTTGGCCGCCGGCTTCTTTTGGTCAATAACGATAGTAACGGGCATATTGTCAATATGCTCGACTTTCGGGCGACCATATTTCGGCAAATATTGTTGTATAAAAGACGGAAATGTCTCGTTCAATTCTCGACGGCTTTCCGCCGCTATCGTATCCAAGCATAAGGACGACTTGCCCGAACCAGAGACACCTGTAAAGACCGTGATTTGCTTTTTGGGAATCTGCAAGGACACGTCTTGGAGATTGTTTTCCGTAGCATGCTGAATGGTAATGGGAGAAAGATCTTTCATTCTATATTGTTTTGAGGGCGCAAAGGTACAAAAAAGGAGGCACGGCAAAAGTCACATAACAAAAACGGGCCGCCATATAGCGACCCGTTCTTTTGAGTTATCAGTTATCTGATTATTTTCTATCCAATTCCGCTTTCTTCGGTTCTTGTTTTTCCATATTTTCACCTTTAGCTTTTTGCGTTTGAGGCATTGCCGAATGTTGTCCTGAGCAGGAATGGTGAGCATCTTTCGCATGGCCATCGCAATGTCCTTGACAACCATCATGATGTCCATGTCCACAACCTTCACCGCCATTCATTTTAGCCATTTCCATTTGAAATACTTTTTCCAAATGCATGTATTTAACGATTTGTTCATTGGTAAGATTCTTTGCCAATTCCTTGTAGAAAGTTTGTTCGGCATTCAGAAGAGCTTGACGAGAATCTAATTGAATATTGTTGAGCGCCACTTTTTGGTCTGCGGTCAGATTATCTTGTTTGACATTTTTGCAACATTGTCCTTCGGGAAGTCCGGCTTTTTTCATGGCCGCATGGGCATTTTCTTTGGCCTGTTTTTTTGCATTTTCATATTTATTGTAGGATTTCCAGAAAGCATCCTTCTGATTGTCGTTCAACGTGAGATTTTCTTTAAAGAATTCCTCCTTTAACATGGAAATCGTGTTCGGCGTCAAAACTTTAGGATGACATTGGTGATTACATTCTTTACCGCCATGTTGACATTTGTGGTTACTTTCTTGTGCAAATGCGGAAGTGCCAACCATCATAAAGGCACACAAACTAAATAAAACAAAAATCTTTTTCATTGTTATAAAATTTAAAAGTGAATAAAAAATATTGATTCGTTTTCAAAAAAACAGGAGCCATTGACGATCTATTTTGGTGAAAGTTTAACCATTCCAAAAAATCAATTTTTTTCTGTACGTTTGCACGTTTTTTTGAAAACCTAAGAATATTCGAAAGCATGGCGCAAAAACTACCCGACATACAATTGGAACAGGCCGTACTATTAGCCGTTTCCACTCCAAATATTTCAGAAGAAAAGACCAAAGAATATTTAGACGAATTGGCCTTTTTGGTAGATACAGCGGGTGGGCAATGCGTCAAGCAATTTATTCAAAACCTATCCTACCCTGACCCTCGAACGTACATGGGTTCCGGAAAAATCCGCGAAGTGGCAGAATACATACACGAGCACACCATAGACTTTGTGGTGGTAGATGACGAATTATCTCCATCGCAACAGCGCAACATTGAAGGTGTTTTAGGATGCAAAGTGATGGACCGCACGCACCTCATCCTCGACATATTTGCCAAACGTGCGCAAACCGCACACGCCAAAGTACAGGTGGAATTGGCACAATACAAATACCTGCTGCCCCGCTTAACCGGTATGTGGACACACTTGGAAAAACAGCGCGGTGGAATCGGCATGCGCGGTCCGGGTGAAAAGGAAATTGAGACCGACCGTCGAATCATCCGCCAACGCATTTCCTTATTAGAGAACAAGCTCAAAGACATTGACCGCCAGAAATCCACGCAGCGCAGCCACCGTGACCAATTTGTGCGCGTGGCCCTTGTCGGTTATACCAACGTGGGGAAATCCACAATCATGAACATGCTCAGCAATGCGGAAGTGTTTGCGGAGAACAAGCTGTTCGCCACCTTGGATACCACCGTGCGAAAAGTCGTGTTCGGCAATCTGCCCTTCCTCCTTTCCGACACCGTCGGATTCATTCGCAAGCTGCCCCACGGATTAGTGGAATCGTTCAAATCCACATTGGACGAAATCCGCGAAACAGACCTACTATTACATGTGGTGGATATCAGCCATCCTGATTTTGAAGAACAAATTGCCGTAGTCAACCAGACACTTGCGGAAATTAACGCGGGAGACAAACCGATGATAATGATTTTCAACAAGATAGACCAATACTCCTGGATTGAGAAAGACCCTGACGATTTAACACCCAAGACTAAAGAAAATACCACTTTGGAAGAATTAAAAGCCACCTGGATGGCGAAAAGTAGCAAAAAGACGTTTTTCATTTCCGCCAAAACCAAGGAGAATGTGAATGAAATGAAAGACATCCTTTACGAAGAAATCAAAAAACTGCATATTCAAATATATCCTTATAACAATTTCTTATATTAGTATTTTATGGAAGCAATCCTTATTGACCTCAACGATTATGATTATGCCGGCGAAGGAGCTAACGGCGCAAGTTACAATCACAAAACCAATCCTGCGATTATGATGAAGTTGTATAACGCATCCGCTCCATACAACATTATTGTCAACGAATTGGAATTAGCGCACAAAGTATATGCTTTGGGCATTCCCACTCCAAAACCTGGCGATTTCGTCACTGACGGCAACGGCCGTTTCGGAATCCGCTTTGAACGCGTACAAGGGAAAGTATCCTTTTCCCGCGCCATTGGAGACAATCCCCAAGAGGTTGAAAAATACGCACGCGAATTTGCCCGCATGTGCAAAGAGCTGCACAACACCCATCTTCCCAAAGATCAGTTTTCCGACATTAAGACTGTTGACTTGCAATTGTTAGAGGAAAATCCCTATTTCACACCCGAAGAGAAGGTAAAGGTAGCCGAATTCATCAAAAACGCGCCCGACGGCGATACCGCCATTCACGGCGACTTGCAATTCAGCAACGTCATTACCGCCAACGGAGAAAACTTCTTCATTGACCTCGGTGACTTTGCCTGCGGCAGTCCGCTTTTCGACCTCGGCATGGTGCTGCTCTGCTGCTGTTACGATGACGAGGCCTTTGTTCGCGAAGTCTTCCACATGGAACTCGACACCGCCTACCAATTCTGGGTGTATTTTGCCA
>JAZUEE010000089.1:0-4220 GCA_045639985.1 Bacteroidales bacterium | reverse complement strand
ATGGAAGAAGGCATCAAAATCGGGCTCTCGGTAAAGAACAGAATAACCGATTAACACTTATTTTTTGTCAAACAACTATTTTGCCCATAGATTATGAGAAAAATCCTCTATTTCCTATTCATATTCTGCCTAATACTTTGTACGAATTGCAGAAACAAGAAACAAGTATTGGACAAGCCCGACAATCTGATTAGCAGAAATACCATTGTGAAAATTATTGCAGACAGCTATCTTATCGAAAGTACCATTCATCTATCCCCTGACTCTATTGATAGAAGTGAAAAAACACAGCTGTATTACAAAGAACTTTTCAATCGTTACAAAGTCACGCGCGAACAATTCATCCAATCCATAGACTATTACGTGAGTGAAGAAAGTTCGGCTGAGAAATTGCTTTCAGAGGCATCCGCACTCATTGCCCAAAAGTGCAAAGAACAGCATGTGGACATACCCGAAAAAGAATTGGAGAACGCCACAGACCCTATCGTCCCAAGCAGCACGCAACAAATTGCGAATCAATAAAATACAACATCTGTTCCGTACGCTGAAATAAAATCACCAATTTTGCGTTATTCAAGTCCTGTTTTAAAAATTTGACACCGATGAACACGAAAATCTTATGGGTTGATGACGAAATCGACCTCCTCAAGCCCCACATTTTGTTTCTCAACGCCAAAGGATATGACGTTATTCCGGCCATGAGTGGCGTAGAAGCATTAGAAATCATGGAGAAAGAATTTGTCAATATCATATTCTTAGATGAAAACATGCCTGGCCTCAGCGGATTAGAGACGTTGCAGCGCATAAAGAAACTCTACCCTCACGTACCCGTCGTCATGATTACCAAAAGTGAGGAAGAGCACATCATGGAGGATGCCATAGGTTCAAATATTGCAGACTATCTGATAAAGCCCGTAAATCCGAATCAGATACTGCTTTGTTTGAAGAAAAACATCGACAAGAAAAACATTATCAGCAACAAAGTAACCGTCAACTACCAACAATCTTTCCGCGAGCTTTCCATGCGCATCTCCGACCATTTGTCCATTTCGGAATGGAACGCCTTGTATAAAGATTTAACAGATTGGGAATTGAAGATTGAAAAAATCGAAGACGACAGCATTGTCGAGATGCTAACTGCCCAAAAAGAAGAGGCCAACATACAATTTGCCAAATTCGTGCAGGCGAACTATCTCAACTGGGTAAACGGACGCGGTAGTGAAAAGCCCATCCAGTCGCACACGGTACTGAAAGAGAAGATGTTCAATCATCTCACCGAGCAAGGAAGTACTTTTTTGTTTGTTATTGACAACTTGCGTTATGACCAATGGCGCAGCATCTATCCGATTTTGCACGACTATTACTACATAGATGAAGAGACAATCTGCTACAGTATCCTGCCAACCGCCACGCACTATGCACGCAATGCCCTGTTCTCCGGATTAATGCCCTCCATGATTGCCCAAAAATATCCGAAACTCTGGCTTAACGAAGGCGACAACGGAGGTAAGAACCAATATGAGGAAGAACTCCTGGGTGAATATCTCAAACGTTACGGGAAAAACATCAAATACTCGTATGCAAAGATTCTGAACCCCGAATATGGGAAGAAAATTTTCGACAACTTCCACCAACTCATGAAGAACCAGCTGAATGTCATCGTCTTCAATTTTGTGGATATGCTTTCCCATGCCGGCACGGATGTGAATGTTGTGCGCGAACTGGCCGATGATGAGAAATCCTACCGAAGCGTGACAGCTTCCTGGTTTGAGAACTCCATTTTATTAGAAATGCTCAAATATCTGTCAGAGAAAAAAATCCCCGTATTCATCACCACAGACCATGGCACAATAAAAGTGGACCGAGCATTGAAAATGGTTGGAGAGCGTGATGTCAACACCAATCTTCGATACAAAGTTGGGCGCAGCAGCATGGAGTACCCGGCAAAAGATGTTTTTGAAATCAAGAACCCGGGCGAAGCGTTTCTACCTAAGGAGAACATCACGCAACGCTTCATATTTGCAACCAAAAGTGACTTCTTTGCCTATCAGAACAATTTCAACCAATATGTGAACCTATACAAGAACACCTTCCAACACGGAGGCATCTCCATGGAAGAAATGATGATTCCTTTTGTCAAACTACTGCCTAAATAGTAATCGTTATCCCCATCACTATGAAAAAACAACTCCTCCTATATCTGCTAACAGTAGTTATTTTATTGTCGAGTTGCCACCAGAAGGAGAGCAACAAAGCCATCGAACATGCCAAACATATAAAACAATCTTCCAAAGTCATCACGGTTAGTCAAAAAGACGATGTTGACTTCACCCAATTGGACACGAAGAACTTCTATTTTGGAGAAATTGACGAAGACAGTTATTTCTTCATTATAGACAACGTTACGGCCCACAGCGTACACGGACGATATTACGTGGTCAATGAAGAAACCGAAGCAGAAGCAAAGCGGTTTGAAATTGAGCAAAAAGACGGAGAATACCTTTTCTGTACCTCAAACAACGACATTCCCGTCAAATTCGAAATCAACATAGATTCTGCCTCCATAACCGGAACGGTTAAGACCTCCATTAGCATTTCCGATAAAAAATTTCTGGCCTTTGAAAAATACCGTGAGCCCGAATTTTCCGAACCAAAATCCACACGCTACCTTTCTACCCACAAAGAACAATCGAATACAGATTACAAAATCAAAAAAGATGTTGTTTATGGAGAAGCCATGGGCTATTGGGCTTCCAATCCCATCGATGGGGAAAAATACGGAAAGATTTTAGCCCGAAGTTTGGCGAAAACCTTAGCGGAAAAATCCGTCAAATTGGACATGGACATCTACATGCCCAACGATAATGTAAAGAAACATCCTCTTCTTGTGTTTATTCACGGCGGCGCATTTTTTGTTGGAGACAAAGAAGCGGAAACCATGACCAAATGGTGCGAGCATTTCACTCAAATCGGCTACGTGACGGCCAGCATCAACTACCGTATGGGGTTCACGCTTTCCAAGAAATCAATTCAGAAATGTGGTTATGAGGCCATACAGGACGCACACGCGGCGATTCGCTATTTGGTAGCCCACGCGGACGAATATAAAATCGACCCCGGCTATATTTTTGTCGGAGGTACCAGCGCCGGTTCCATAACCGCCCTCGGCATGGCATTTATGACCAACGCCACTCGCCCACCCTTCGTTTTTGAAAACAATTTCGACCAAAAACTCGGCAATATCGAAGCATCCTCTAACAATCTTAAAACACATTTCAAAATCAAAGCATTGGCCAATATGTGGGGTGCCGTCTATGACTTGGACGAACTGAACGGACATAATATACCGGTCATATCATTTCATGGTACGGAAGACAATCTCGTACCCTTTGACGAGGGATATCCGTTTGCCGATATCAAAGGGAAAATCGGGGAAAAACTGTTTGACAAAATGTATGGTTCAAAATCCATTCACGAGCGGTTGGATTCCCTACACATCCACAATGAATTTCATCCTATAGAAGGTGTAAAACATGCTCCTTATCAAGACAAGGCCGGACATCCCAATGCCACCTACTACTTCATTCAGGAAAAAATGGAAAACTTCTTCTATAATGAATTGCGCAAAGTGTCCAATATTGTCAAAAGCGGTTCGCAAACATATTCTTTGCCCCAAAATGACATTGCCACTATCCAGTGGAAAGCAATTGGAGGATTTATTTTAAATACCGAAGAAAACAACGCAACTATTTTGTGGCGAAAGGACGCCCCCAAGAAAGAACTTATTGCCACCGGAACTCGCCAAAACGGATGCGCATACGTACAGCACTACACAAAGTAAATCCAAATTTGATATCAAGACAAATTTAAGACATAAAGTTGGTTGATTTTGATTCTTTCTAATGCAACCACGTCGTTTTTAATCCATTGACTATGAACATCGTAATACTTGCCGGCAGTGTGCGCCGTGGCGGCAATACCGACCAATTGGTAGGCGCGTTTGTGGAGGGCCTGGGCAGCCGTCACAATGTGGAGATGATCTCCGTGGCAGATTATAAGGTGCGGCCTTGCTGCGGCTGCAACCAGTGTTTTGAAACCGAAGGCCATCGTTGTGTGCAGGATGATGACATGCAGCGCATCTATCCCAAGTTGGCGGAGGCCGATGTGCTCGTCATCGCATCGCCCGTCTATTTTTACGGCATCAGCGCGCAGCTCAAGGC
>JAZUEE010000088.1:0-4191 GCA_045639985.1 Bacteroidales bacterium | reverse complement strand
GAAAAAGAGGTATAGCCAAACAACCATAAAGAAGATCTGCAGAAAGAATACGACTTTGAAATTCTTCGTAATCAGTTTGTATATCAGCACGGCAACGAGAATTAGGAAAGCCCACATCGTTAACACGAACAGACCAGAAATAATGTTGGCCCATCCACCCAGATATTCCCAGAACAATCCTATTTCGCCATCCGTACTTGTAGGAAGTCCTCCCCTACTGGCATCGACAACCAAGACAATCACTGCCAAAATATCATACAGCGCAAGGACAACCAGGCTAATCGCGCTCAGCACTTTCAACACGACAGTAAAGACCGAATGATATTTTGTACGCAGATTTCTAAGATTATCGCGGATATTTTTTCTGCGCCCATCGGCGGTATCAGCGGGAAATAACAATTTTTTCATCTCCAGTATTCAATTTCCCTTTTTTCATCCGATTTGAGTTCTTCGCCATTCAAATAGCATTTCCGTGAAATCCAGTTGCCGTACGAATCATATTCATATTCATAACGCCTTTGATCGGACGGTTCGCTTTGGCCCTCTTCATACCATTCAAACAACAAGAGATTGCCATAGTCGTCATACTCTGCTCTCTGGCGGACGACTTTTTTCATCCAATCCTTTAATGGCTGTTTAAATAGGCCCTCCTCCGCAATAGCCTCAATCAATCTGCCCTTTTCATCGTAACGCATAGTGGCCATAGTATTCTCAACACGGCTAAAATCCCGATACTCATTTTTCCACTGCAAAATATGGTTCAATGAGTCATAGGTGCAATGCCCTATATTATAGGGGATTGTCCATACATCACGAGTCCTGCACCGGTCCTCCCTCCACACATGGTTTTCACCTTTTTCATATACAGAATCAATCAACAAAGCCACCAAGTCGTCATCAAAATAGATACGCCGTTCCTCATCTTCGGATAAATTCATTTCATAAAAAAGCACCCGCGTATCTGATACGACATTCCCATTGGAAAGCGTATCATAGTCCAATACAGACAGATAGAAGTAGTGGCGATAAACAGGTTGATCTTCTATAAAAGTATAAATCGATTTGTTGTAAACAAAGCGTTTGGTGATTAAATCATTGGAATAAACAAAATATTCCAATCCCGAACGAGAAGTATCTTTTTCTCTAATAGAAATTTGGTGATGGCGATTCAGCAAGCCGTCTGCATTATAGGAAAAGCATTCATGAGAAGCATAAGCATTCAGCGTGTTCAAGAATGAATTATAGTGAACTACATCCCCATAGTAGGAGATAACACGACCCAAGGAATCATAGCATAAAACTTCCTTTTTCATATCTCGAGCAACAGTATCTTTCCGTTCCGTCAATCTACCATTCTCGAATTTATAGGAAACAGTTCCATCAAACACTTTTGACGACCAATTTTTCTCCTTTTGTAATTCATTCCACGTCTTCTCGGACATTCTTTTATACTTATCGGTGAAATAATCCACTTTCAGTTTGTAATTCACCTGTAGGGATGACAGGTTTCCATTTTTAGAAAAAGAATATTCCGATTGGTCACTTTCAATGTGTCGGGCCATCTCCTGTTTCCCCTTGTAAACATCTCGGCTCAACAATATCAAGTACCCATAATAGTTAGAAGATGTGCGTATGGACTTTACAGGGCCATAACACGGTCCCGTCACACGCTCATCGTTCAGCATATCCACGTATGTGCTGATTTTCGGATTGGGAGTGGTTTGCAGACCGAATTCCTGCGCCCAAAGATCTTGAGCCGAAAACAGCATACAGCATATAATAACAGGTAAAGCTATCTTTTCCATTGGTATCCAATTAGAGTGGCACAAAAATAGGAAATTTTGCATTACAGTCCACTTTTTGGAGCTGGTACACATCAATCCACTAAAAACAGGGATAGACGGTAAAATGCCGAAATAAAAAATGGGGAGAGATGGTGATTTTGGAAATAAAAAAACGGGGACAGACGGATTATTTTTATAAAATTTACTGTATATAATTTAAAATGAGTATTTTTGCACTTTCAAAAAAAACACACACCTATGGAAGAGAGAATATTTGAGCGAAAAATATACACCCAAATCAAAGCTTGGAAGCAGGAAAATCAAGGGAAAAGTGCGCTGCTTATAGAAGGAGCCCGACGCATAGGAAAGACCACTATAGTGGAACACTTTGCGCAAAACGAATACAAATCCCATATCACTATAGATTTCAACAGAGTTTCTAAAGAGATTCTGGCTTTATTTGACAACCTGATGGATTTAGACTTTATCTTTCTCTATTTGCAGAACGCCTATCACACTACCCTATACCCACGCGAATCCGTCATCGTCTTTGACGAAGTACAAAAATGCCCGATGGCACGTCAGGCAATCAAGTATTTGGTCCAAGACGGTCGCTACGACTATATTGAAACGGGATCGCTCATCAGCATAAAGAAAAACACTGAAGATATTTCTATTCCAAGTGAAGAAGACCGTCTGGAAATGTTCCCAATGGATTATGAGGAGTTCTGTTGGGCAATGGACGACCACACCTCTATTCCGATGTACCGACAATTTTTTGAAAAAAAACGATCTTTAGGTGATGATTTAAACCGTTCCAATATGCGCAACTTACGTCTTTACATGTTGGTCGGAGGGATGCCTCAAGCAGTAAATACTTTTTTGGAAACAAAGAATCTTCAAAAAACAGATGCTGTAAAAAGAAAAATCATTCAACTTTACGAAGAAGACTTTCGGAAAATTGATAACACTGGCAAATTAGGCCGATTATTCATGTCCATTCCTGCACAGTTGAGCCGGAATGTGTCCCGTTTTCAGCCCACAACAGTCCTTAAAGGCATCGCCTCTGATGTTATGGAGAACATGCTTGTCATACTGGAAGACAGCAAAACAGTAAATGTCTGTTATCACGCTACGGATCCAAATGTCGGACTTCCATTAAACGAAGACACATCTCGTTTTAAGCTATTTGTAGGTGATACAGGATTGTTTATCACTATGGCTTTCTGGGACAAGAACTATACGGAGAACGTCATATACCAAAAATTGCTCAGCGACAAATTAGATACGAACATGGGTTATGTTTATGAAAATTTGGTCGCTCAGATATTTCGTTCCGCAGGGAACAAACTCTTTTATTATACATTTCCCAAAGATATAAAACACAATTATGAAATAGATTTCCTTTTATCGCGCGGGTCGAAAATCTGTCCTGTAGAGGTGAAATCGGGAGGATACAACACCCATTCCTCATTGGATGCTTTCTGCATAAAATATTCGAACAGAGTTGGTCTGCGCTATCTTATTTACACAAAGGACATTCGTCACGATGAAGAAACGCTGATGGTGCCAGCATACATGTCAATGCTGTTGTAGCAAACTGAATTTCATTGCTTCAGAGAAGGAAGTGCTGTCGAACTTTTTTTCTTCCATAATCATTCAAGGTTTAAGGTTTAAAGTTTAAGGTTTAAAAGTGGCAATGATGATACAAACCTGCCAACGCAATCTGTTGAGTGGCTACAAACCTCGTTTCAAACATTACTCATAGATGCCTGTCTCCGCTTCCGCCTGCACGGTCAACACCCTTTCCATTATAAGCTCGATGATGTCGTCCCGCTATCCCACGAATTAGATTTCCGCGCCCAATTGTCGCGCTTGGTCCATCGCCGCCGTTTGCGCCACATCACCGAATTGGCGGCAGCCGCCTGCCAACACCATTCCCCTGTCGGCGATATCGAAGTGCTTGATGCAAAGCCGGTATTGGTGCACAATGGCCTCGAACACTTCCGGGCGCGAGGAGCCACCCACCAATAGCAGTGCCGATTGGCGAATATGGAAGCTGTCGCGCATAGGCGTGTGCAGTCGGTCAATCACGGCCTTGAGCTGCGCGCTGATGCCGTAAAAATAGACGGGCGACGCAATGACGAGCATGTCGGCCTCTGCCAACTTGGGATAGAGGCGCTGCATATCATCGGCCTGCACGCACCGATGGCCTTCGGTTTCAAAGCACTGGTTGCAGCCACAACAGGGACGCACATTAAAATCTGCCACGGAGACGATCTCCACGGCGTGGCGGCCGTCCAGGCCTTCCACAAACGCGCCTACCAACTGGTCGGTATTACCGCCACGGCGCACACTTCCGGTAAGAATTACGATGTTCATAGAATGGGTTCAGGTTTCAAGTTTC
>JAZUEE010000087.1:0-2095 GCA_045639985.1 Bacteroidales bacterium | reverse complement strand
ACATCCTGACATAAATTTATTCGTTTTTAGTTTGGGGCGGCAAACATACAAAAATTAAGGCTTCAAGTTTCAGGTTTCAAGTTTCAAAGTTACGTCATCTTATTATCGCATTATCGCATTATTTTCGTACATTTGCCGCCCTTAAAAAATGTACTTATGAAACCTATTATAGCTCCTTCTTTACTCTCCGCCGATTTTGGAAATTTGGAGAGAGACGTTCAAATGTTAAACCGCTCTAAGGCCGATTGGATGCACTTGGATATTATGGATGGCGTTTTCGTGCCCAATATTTCTTACGGAATGCCTGTAGTAAAGGCCATTCGGAATCTCTCTGAAAAGCCATTGGATGTGCATTTGATGATTACACAACCCGAGCGCTACATTCATGAATTCAAACAATGCGGTGCCGACCTGCTGACCGTGCATTGGGAGGCCTGCACCCACCTTCATAGAACCATCAACCAAATCAAAGAAGAGGGTATGCTCGCAGGTGTGGCACTCAATCCGCACACCCCCGTGGCCGGATTGGAAGACATTATCAACGATGTAAATCTTGTACTTATCATGTCGGTGAACCCTGGTTTTGGCGGACAGAAGTTTATAGAACGTTCTTTGCATAAAATCAGTGAGTTGCGCGATATGATTAAGCGCAACAAGGCAGAAGCGCTTATTGAAGTGGATGGAGGTGTCTGCCGCGACAACATCGCCGCCATCGTCAAAGCCGGTGCCGATGCCGTAGTGGCCGGCAGCGCCGTCTTCAAAGCAGCAAATCCCGAAGAGGAAATCATTGCCCTGAAAGACAATTAACAATGAATAATAAATAAATCTTATCGCATTATCGCATTACCGCATTGTCACATTATGGAAAAGAAAAGTACCGCCTACAGCATGTTCGTTATCGGAGCCTTGTTTTTCGTATTCGGCTTCGTTACTTGGTTGAACAATATTTTAATTCCCTACATGAAAGTATCTTGTGAGTTGACCTCGCAAGTTCAGGCCTACTTGGTGCCGTTTGCTTTCTACATCGCTTACTTTGTGATGTCGATACCTTCTTCTTACGTTTTAAAGAAGACCGGCTACGGCAATGGTATGGCTTTGGGATTGATTATCATGGCTATAGGTTGTATGCTCTTTATTCCAGGCGCTCACACGCGCAGTTATTCCATCTTTTTGACAGGTCTGTTCATTCAAGGTGTGGGTTTATCGCTGCTGCAAACTGCCAGCAATCCGTATGTTACGGTGCTCGGTCCGGTGGAGTCAGCTGCTCGTCGCATGAGCATTATGGGTGTGTGTAACAAACTCGCCGGCATGGTCGGCATCCTGATTTTGTACAACGCATTGTTTACGGGCAAAGAACATCTCTTCACTCAAATAGAAAGCACGTCTGCAGGTCCTGAAAAGGAAGCTCTTCTGCAACAACTTGCCAATGGTGTCATTATGCCTTACATCATTATGACCGCCGTTTTGATTGCCTTGGTGATGTTCGTGAAGTTAGCCAGACTGCCCGAAATCAAAGTTGAGGATTCTGTTAAATCCGAAACAAAAAGCAGCATTTTCAACTATCCCTATTTGTGGCTCGGCGTTTTGGCCATCTTCTTCTACGTGGGTGCCGAAGTCATAGCCATAGACACACTGATTCCTTACGGCAATTACTATGGTATTTCAACCGGCGTATCGCATTATTTCGGTGTCTATGCGTTGATTGCTCTGCTCATCGGTTATTTTTGCGGCATTATCTTCGTTCCGCGCTTTATCTCTCAACGTAACGCTTTGATTGTACAATTGTTGTTGGCTGTTCTTTTGGTCATCGTGGCACTTTGTACAACAGGCATTTTCTCCATCGTTGCCATCATTTGTTTGAGTTTCGCACATGCCATTATGTGGCCGGCTATTTGGCCGCTGTCCATTCACGATTTGGGCGAACACACAGAGTTTGGTTCCGCATTGCTCATTATGGCCATTGCCGGTGGTGCCGTGATGCCGCTTATTTATGGAAAAATCGCTGATGCTGCCAATCCGCATGTCGCATACACCCTGCTGTTTGTCAGTTACGCCTATATCTTGTTTTTTGCCACTGTCGGATGCAAGATTGGGA
>JAZUEE010000086.1:0-1841 GCA_045639985.1 Bacteroidales bacterium | reverse complement strand
ATGGATCTGGCCACTCACAAGGATTCGCAAACCACAGATGCTGATTGTCAACGGCATCAAGCGCATATTCAAGCGGCATAAACTTGAAAAGAAGTTTATTCGACAGAAAATCTGCTTCCGTCATATTAAAGAATTTAACAGGCATATATCTATAACCATTAACATTTAGTACGCCACTGCCAAATTGTCATTATTCTATCGTTGGCAAACACTTCTCCTCCCTCCCCCACAATTCTCCTCCATATCTCTCATATTCGCCACTTCAAGGGACTGCTCTCGATTGGTGGATTTATCAAAACATCCTCTACTCCAACGTTTCGTCATTGATTTTCATGCGGGTGTATTTCACGTGCGACAGCAGGTTTGTGAGCTTGTCGTAGGACTTCCCATCCTTGCACTCCAATATTACTGCGCCCGATTCCAAGCTTTCCGTGTTGTGCCATCCGTGAAGCGCGGCATGGCCGCTTCTACATCATCACTACAGGGCGACATAGTCGCATAATAATTGACGCTTAATTGACCCTAATTGTCTTCCAATAAAAAAACAATGCTTGTCTTTTCCTTTTCTATAACAATTACCGTTTCTCCCAAATTTCCACCAGCCTCTTCCACACCACCGGCATGGCATACAAAAAGGCTGCTTGCCGTTGCTGTCTTCATGTTTTTTAGTGCATTATCATTATATTTCGGATTTCCAATGCGTCTCACAGCTTCGCCTCTTGACTCCCAATATTCATTTTCATACGGCTGGGAATCAATACGATAGCATGAATCGCACACACTTTGCCCTAAACAAGCAAAAATAGGAAATTATGTTCATTGCTCCAACAAAAAAATGACTTTTGGCATCCAAAAGTCATTTTTCCATTGCAGTGCATTGATGTTGGCCGGTTATTCCGTTTCCTGCGGCTTGCCGCTTGACGGGGCGGACTTGGCCTTGTAGCGGTAGTCAAGTCCCAAGATGGCGCCGGCGAAGGTGAGGATCTCACCGAAGGCGGCCAGGACGCTGGGGTCGATGCTGCCCATTGGCGGCACGAAGAATGCCAGGGCTATCAGTGCCAGTCCGAACAGGACGACCACGTAGGCCGCGACGAGCTGGGTGGTTTGGTGCGACAGTTTCTTCATGACCTTCAATCCTTGTTGACGTCAGAGTCTTTTCCGCTACTGAGGATTTCAGGACCGTTTCCCTCCTCTTCCGGGTCTTCGACTTCGCCGCCGTCGTTGGAGGTGACACGCTTGACGATATTGCCGTTGCGGTCGTAGCAGGTGATGGAGATGGAAGTCTTTTGAAGTTCATCCTTGATGTCGACCGAAGGGGTGAAGATCACCTTACGGCTGGTGATGAGCGAACTGGCCACCTGGTTGACATCGGCCACCGAGGTCGCGTTCACGGCGAAACGCATGGTGCCGAGTCCGGGGATAGCCACGCTGTGGCCTTCGGTCGCCCAAGCCTTGATGACTTCGCCGATGGCGTCCCAAGCCGCATTGATGGTGCCCTTGCCGATGCCGCTGCGCAGGGCCGCCTCCTGGATGACCTTGGTCTGGGAAAGCTTGCTGTACAGTTCGGTCTGCATCATGTAACGGTACTGGCCGGCATTGGCGCCGACTTTGAGCTCACGCTCTACTGCTTTAACTTTAATTGCCATAGTTGTAGGTTTTTAAAAGGTTGATAATTGGGTTAAACACATTGTCATCCGGATTGACGATGCAAAAATACCACCGTTTTTCCGCCCCACTATGGCTTGTCCCGAAACGCGGACACGGGTTGTCCCGGATTCCGTCCTTCCACGCAAAAAAACAATTGTCTTCTTTTCTCTTTAAAGACAATTAAACGTCAATTT
>JAZUEE010000085.1:0-11149 GCA_045639985.1 Bacteroidales bacterium | reverse complement strand
TTTCAACGACAGCCACATTTCTTGTGGGGACGGCTTAGGTTCGTTTTCGTGTGAGCTTACCGGACTGGAGGAAGGCACTACTTATTATGTGCGCGCCTACGCCGTGAACAGCGTTGGCACGGCATACGGCAACCAGGTGAGTTTTACCACAGATGTCTATCCTGACGGCCAGCCGTGTACTGGTGCAGCTACGGTTACAGACTACGACGGCAACACCTACAATACGGTGCAGATAGGACAGCAGTGCTGGATGAAAGAGAATATGAAAACCACGCACTATAGCGACGGCACAAGCATACCTTTGGGAAATACAACAAGCTACGATGTTGCCTGTCGCTACTATCCGAACGACGACAGCAACGTGAGTGCCTACGGCTACTTGTACAACTGGAAGGCGGTGATGCGCAACTCCTCCTCCAGCAGCAACCCGAGCGGTGTGCAGGGCATCTGTCACATGGGCTGGCAGGTGCCGGGTGATGCGGAATGGGTTGAATTGGAAGATTATGTGAGCAGCCAGAGCCAGTACGTGTGCGGCAGCAGCAGCACGTACATAGCCAAGGCGTTGGCCTCCACTACGGGCTGGATCAGCAGTACATACAATTGTGCGGTTGGCAACGCCCCGGCTAATAACAACGCCACGGGCTTTTCGGCTGTTCCCGCAGGCTATTGCTTCTACGGTTATTTCAACGATTTCGGCAACAACGCCTACTTCTGGAGTGCTCTTCAGTTCGATGGCATCAACGCTTGGTATCGGTACCTGTCCAGCGACGTTTCCTACGTGATCAGGGGCAGCGACGGTAAGGATTACGGCTTTTCTGTCCGCTGTCTCCGCGATTAGAGCGGAATGCCCGGCGCGTAAGCGCAAGGCATTCCGAAAACCAAATGCCGCCTGTGGCGGCCGAAATTTTGAAAAAAACGAAAGGACCCGGTTGTCGCGGGCGGAATGTTGGAACGAATGAATGTTTGGGCGAATGACGTAGGGGCGAATAATTATTCGCCCCTACGTCTATTATTTTGCTTTATAGTACAGTGTGCAACTGCCGTTTGTGGTAAACATTTCTTTGGTGAGGCGGCGCATTTGGTCTTCGGTGACATTGAAGTAGTGCTCGCGTTCATTGAGGAAATATTCGGCGTGGGAGATGGTCTCGCCTACCGCAATGTTGGTGGCGCGGTCGTCAATTTTGATTTCGTTGTTCAGCAAGATTGATTCGGCACGGTTTTGAACCTTTTGCAAGTCGTGTGCGAAGTTGGAACCGTACTGATAGCCGTATAGGAAGTCGCAAAGCGCGGCATCGGCCTCCTCCACGGGAATACCGTCAATCGGGCGCCCGCTGATGAGGAATAGTCCGTCGTCGGTGGTGCCCATAATGGATGCGGATATGTCGGTGAAGATTTTGCGGTTAGTGACCAATTCTTTGTACAGGTATGATGACTGTCCCGTGCCGAACATGTCGGACAAAAGGTCGCAGGCGTAATAGTCGGGGTGCATACGGTCGCACATGTGCCAGCCCTTGAGCAAGATGTCGGAGGGTACGTCGCGCTCCACCGTCAGAACGCGCTCTTCCGTCTGGGGCAGTTCTTTCGGATAGTTTTTGGCAGGCACATCACCCATCGGAATATCGCCGAACCACTTTTCCACCAAGGGCATAACCTCATCGTAGTGCACGTTGCCGGCTACAACCAACACAGCATTGTTGGGACGGTAGAAACGATAGTAGAAGTCCTTAATCATCGTCATATCGACCTCGGCGATGTGTTCCGTCTTTTTCCCAATCGGAAGCCACTGGTAAGGATGTCGTTGGTAGGCCATTTGATTGAAAAGCATTGCCAAGTCGCCGTAAGGACGGTTGAGATAATTTTCTTTGAACTCTTCAATGACTACTTGCTTTTGAATGTCGAGAGAAACTTGCTTGAAGGCAAGTTCGAGCATTCGGTCGGACTCAATCCAGAGGGCGGTTTCAATGTTGTTGGCGGGCAGCACGATGTAGTAGTTGGTAAGATCCTGTGAGGTGTAGGCATTGTTGATGGCGCCGACCTTCTGCAGGGCTTTGTCGTAATCGGGCACATTTTTAGAGCCGGTGAACATGAAGTGTTCCATCAGGTGTGCGAAGCCCGTGTGGTCGGGATGTTCGTCGCGAGAGCCGACGTTATAGACTACATTGCAGGTGGCCAGCGGCGTGGTATGGTCTTCGTGAACAATCACGCGCAGACCGTTATCAAGTTTTTTTCTTTTGATTGTAAGCATTGCTGAATTTTGAGGGCGCAAAAATAGAAAACTTTAAGAATTATGTAAACCCATAAAAATCAGATGAAATTGCTATTTTTGCCGCCCTTTTAACCAACCTATGGATTTCAAACTAACCTCATCATATCAGCCGTCTGGAGACCAACCTACAGCTATAGAACAGCTTGTAGAGGGTCTGAAACGCGGAGATGAAGCTCAGACGCTGCTCGGTGTTACCGGTTCGGGCAAAACGTTCACAATAGCCAACGTGCTTGCCAAGGTTAATCGCCCTGCATTGATTCTCAGCCATAACAAAACGCTGGCTGCCCAATTGTATAGCGAGTTCAAACAGTTCTTTCCCGAAAATGCGGTGGAGTATTACGTCTCCTATTATGATTATTATCAGCCGGAGGCATACATTCCTACCACGAATACCTATATAGAAAAAGATTTGGCCATCAACGATGAAATCGAGAAGTTGCGACTGCACACGACGGCATCGTTGCTTTCTGGTCGTCGAGACGTTATCGTGATCGCTTCTGTGTCCTGCATCTACGGTATCGGCAATCCCGATGATTTTGCCCAAAACGTCATCCATATCCATACAGGAATGGTCATCGACCGCAACAAGCTATTGTTGGCTTTCGTCAATTCGCTGTATTCTCGTACGGAGCTTAATTTGCAGCCCGCGCAGTTCCGCGTGAAGGGCGATACGGTGGACATTTTCCCTCCGTATAATGAAATCGGCTATCGAATCCTGTTTTTTGACGATGAAATTGAATCCATCTCCGAAATAGAACCGCTGTCTGGTGGCGTGATTCAGAAAATTGACCAAATCACGATTTATCCCGCCAGCATTTTCGTTACTACGCAGGAATCGATGAATGAGGCCATTTACAACATAAAGTTGGATCTGGGCCAGCAAATCGAATATCTGAAATCAATAGGCAAGCATTTGGAAGCCAAACGTTTGGATGACCGGGTCAATTATGATGTGGAAATGATGAAGGAATTGGGCTATTGTTCGGGAATCGAAAATTATTCTCGATATTTTGATAAGCGCAAACCGGGTGACCGTCCGTTCTGCATCTTGGACTTTTTCCCCGAAGACTTTGTGTTAGTGGTAGATGAAAGTCACGTCACGGTGCCACAAATAGGGGCGATGTATGGTGGTGACCGCTCCCGAAAAATTAATTTAGTAGATTACGGTTTCCGCTTGCCTGCCGCTTTGGACAACCGCCCATTAAAGTTTGACGAATTTGAGAACCTCATCGGACAGACTATTTTTATGAGTGCGACACCCGCCGAGTTTGAGTTGAAGAAGTCGGGTGGGGTGGTTGTGGAGCAGGTGGTGCGTCCAACAGGACTATTGGATCCGCCGATAGAAGTGCGCCCCGCCACCAACCAGGTGGATGATTTGCTGAACGAAATTGAAGATACGGTGGATAAAGGCGAGCGCGTGTTGGTTACCACGTTGACTAAACGAATGGCAGAGGAATTGAATTCCTACCTTATTAACATAGGTATAAAGTCTTGCTACATTCACTCGGATGTGGATACGCTGGATCGTGTGGAGATATTGAAGGATTTGCGTTTTGGAGCCATCGATGTCTTGGTGGGTGTTAATCTTTTGCGTGAAGGTTTGGACTTGCCAGAAGTTTCGTTAGTGGCTGTGATGGATGCTGACAAGGAGGGCTTTTTGCGTAATGAGCGATCTTTGACACAGACGGCAGGACGTGCCGCACGCCACGTGAACGGCCACGTTATCTTCTATGCCAACAAGGTGACCAAATCTATGCAGGCCACGATGGACGAGACGGCCCGGCGTAGGGCCAAGCAGATGGCTTACAATGAAGTACATCACATTGTTCCCAAAGGAGTGGTGAAATCGGAGGAAATCTACCTCGCCGGCCAAATTGAGGAGGCCGTCACACTGAAGAGTGAAAAGGGGAAGAAACAGTACGAAATGTTGGAAAAACCAACCCCGCAGGCGGCTGAGGATAATATCATGCTGCTTAATGTCGATCAATTAAAGGCGCGCGTGAAAAAACTGCGCAAGGAGATGACCAAAGCCGTTAAGGATTTGGACTTTGATGTCGCAACCTCCTTGCGCGATGAAATACTTGCTATCGAACAGCGAATAAAAAACTATTAATTTTATTCTGTTGGAAGGGCTTTGAAACCGATTCCCATAATCTCGGAACTTTCAATCACATTGACAAATGCGGCTGGATCCAGACGATGCAGATTGGATTTGAGTTTGATGAGGTCTGTACGGTCGAGTGTGACGTAAATCATTTGTCTTTCAGCACCTTGGAATAGTCCCGTGCCAGCGAAAACCGTGCCACCGCGTTTCATGTCGTTAATGATGAAATCACGGACAACATCGACTTTGTCTGTTACGATAAAGGCCGTCTTATAGGATTTGATACCATCCACGATGAGGTCGATGACTTTGCTTTCGATGAAAATTAGTACAATGGAGTAAATCGGCAGGCGAATTTGCTTGAAGGCGATGAGTGTGGTGAGTGTGATGCAGGAATCAACAATCAACACGAGGGTGCCGAGGGATATTTTCGTATATTTGTGCAAAATCATAGAAATGATGTCGCTGCCGCCCGATGTCGCACCAGATTTGAATATAAGTCCAATGGCAACGCCGTAAATAACGCCTGCAACCACAGTGTTCAGAAAATAGTCTGGACGAAAGAGATTCTCACTATGGGGTATTTGAACCAAGGATTGCATACCATCAACTTGACTGATAATGCCTTCATGAATAACAGGATTGTAGCCCCATAAAAGTTCAACAACCCAGGTGAAGGCAAAAATCAGAAGAGTGGAAATGATGGTCTTGGCACCAAATCGGGGACCTAAAATCCAAGTTCCGATAATCAAAAGCGGAATATCCATGCAGATGGCGTAAAAACTGATTCTCCATGGCCACAGAGTGTTGAAGACATTGGCCAAACCGTATGTGCCGCCAGGAGCCAACAGATAGGGGTTGACAAACATGACATCGCCAACGGCAAAGAGAAAACTTCCGGCTACTAAAAGAAAATAGGACCAGATTTGTGACTTGTCGAATTTTTTAAGTTGCTTGTTCATAGTTATTTACTGTTTAAAATTAGAAAGTGCAAAAATACTAAAAATGTGATAATGCGGTAATGTGATAATGCGGTAATGAGATAATGAGAAAATGTGGAAATAAGATGACGTGTCCATGAAACTTGAAACCTGAAACCTGAAACTTGAAACTTGAAACCTGCTTCGCTGCAAGGAGAATATGAACGAAGTGAATAAATCTGAAACCAAACGGAACGTTCAGAAGTTTTTTGAAAAAGATGTCCGTAACTCAAAATTATTATGTATGTTTGCCCGCTTTTGTAAAAAAGCATACTGTTGTATTAAATAACTCATTATCAGAAATATGAAGATTGATATTTTACTTGGTTTGCAATGGGGTGATGAAGGCAAAGGAAAGGTTGTAGATGTTTTAACTTCCAAATATGATGTCATTGCCCGCTTCCAAGGTGGTCCTAATGCAGGCCATTCTCTCGAATTTAACGGAATACGCCATGTGCTGCATATTATTCCGTCCGGTATCTTCCACAAGGAAAAAATGAACATCATCGGTAATGGAGTGGTGATTGATCCGATTATTTTCGAAGAGGAAATCGAGGCCTTAGTGAAAATGGGCTTGACCCCAACGGATAATCTTTGTATTTCCAAGAAGGCACATCTTATAATGCCTACGCACAAGCTGTTGGATGCAGCATTCGAGGCAAAAAAAGGTGCGCAGAAAATCGGTTCCACGTTGAAAGGTATTGGACCGACCTATACTGATAAGACGGCAAGAACGGGGCTCCGTATTTGTGATATTCTTTCTCCGAATTTTGAAGAAAAATACCAGCATCTCCTAAATCAACATAAAGAGATTTTGTACCAATATCGTTTTGATTACAGCACATTGCTTCCGGAATTGGATAGGAAATGGAGAGCTTCTTTGGCAACGTTGCGCCAATTTACTTTCATTGATAGCGAATATGTGCTGTATGATTGCCTGAAAGAAGAAAAAACCGTTTTGGCAGAAGGTGCGCAAGGCACGCTTTTGGATTTGGAATTCGGTGCCTACCCGTTTGTGACTTCTTCCAACACTATTGCGGCGGGCGCTTTTACCGGTCTTGGCTTGGATCCGCATTTCGCAGGTCGTGTCTTCGGTATTGTGAAGGCTTATTGCACTCGCGTGGGTAGTGGCCCGTTCCCGACGGAACTTTTTGATGCCACTGGCGAGCAATTGAGAAACATTGGTAACGAATTTGGCGCCACTACGGGACGTCCGCGTCGCTGCGGCTGGCTTGATTTGGTCGCGCTTAAATACGCTATTATGATAAACGGTGTCTCGGATATCGCACTCACCAAAGCAGATGTTATGTCAGATTTTGATACAATCAACGTTTGTACGGCATATCGTGTCAACGGAGAGTTGACTACGCAAATGCCTACCGCTTCGGATGCTGTTATTGAACCTGTTTATACTACGCTTAAAGGTTGGAAACAGGATATCAGTAAGTGCAAATCCTACGACGAACTGCCTCAAGTGTTCAAAGACTATATTCGCTTTATAGAAGAGGAAACGAAGACGAAAGTCTCTATCGTATCTGTTGGACCAGATCGCGAGGCCACCATTTTCAGAGATTAATTCTTATGAAGGCGATACGATATGTCTTTCTTCTGTGCATACTTTGCATAAATATTCTTATTGGATATGCGCAGTCGTCAGCAGAAAAAGATGTATTGTTGAAAATATTCCAAGAACAGGTGGATAGTTTGTACGATGTCTATAAAAAGGCATCCGTACCTGCTTACTATTTGTCTTTTCGAATAGATAAAAGTGATGCTTTTCTCTTTTCTGCTGAAATGGGGAGCTTGACCAAAGAAAAGAGTAGTCTGCAAGCTGTGCTGACTATCCAGATTCGAGTGGGTAATCCTTTGATGGATAATTTCTATTTTGATGATAATCATAAAGAAAGTAGCCATAATAGGGAACATATTATTCGGCTTCCGTTGGATGAGAATACGGCTTTGATGACAGAAATTTTGCAAAGAGAAACAGCCATAGCTTATAAAAAGGCCTGCCAAGATTACCAAAAGGTGTTGTCTGTTATGTCGGACAATCAGACAGTCAGGGAAATACAGGGAGAATATGTGCAACCATTGCCCTATGCGTATAATGAGCCGTTCCTAACGATCCCTTTTAAAGAAAAGGAATTCAAACAACGGGTGGTGAATTGCTCGGAGGTTTTAGCGCAAGAAGTGAGCTTTACAAATTTGGTGACCGCGAGCTATATTACGGAAAGAAAATATTTTGTCTCTTCAGATGGAGCGGCTATTGTACAAAACAAGGTACATTCTTTTTTGCAAATTGAATTGAAGGGACAGAATGATGACGGCGTAAGGTTTAGTTTGCCAAAGCGTTATGATACTGAATATCCGGATGAGTTGCCTACAGTAGAGGAAATTGTTCGAGATGCGGAGACAATGGTAATTAAAATGCAGCAGATGCAGAAATCAAAACCAGTCAAGGCGGATATTTGTCCGGTGGTTTTTGCCAATGAAGCCGCGGGCGTATTCTGGCAGCAGTCGATAGTCCCGTTTGTTGCAGATTATCAAGGAGATTTGAATGTACGGGTTTTCACATCAGATATTAGCGTCGAATCGAATGCAGGATTATCTTTATATGGGAAAGACAGATTGTTAGGCGCTTATCGATATGATGATGAGGGTGTGGAAGGGCAGAAAGTACAATTAATAGAAAAAGGAATCCTTCTTTCTGGGTGCTATTCCAGCGTTAGCAATAAGATCCATGCTCTTTCCAATGGCTGTGGGCGTGCTGTGGCAGGTGAACAACCCGTTTCCGTGCCGGCCAACATTTTGGTTTCCACGTCGCATCCTTATTCGGATGAGGACTTGCGTGAATATCTTAAAAGAGAGGCCGTCGCATCTGGAAAGGAATTTGGCTATTGGGTCGCATCAGCCCAAGTTGATAAAGTATCCCGGGAAATCCAATCGTTGATGGCTTGGAAGGTTTATGTGGATGGCCGTCCAGATGAAATGGTTTATGGAATAGTTTTTTCAGGTACGCCGCGAATCCTTCTTTCGCAAGTTAAAATGGCGGGGAATACCACTTGTTGTGTGGCTTGCGATTATAAGGGAGTCCCTTATCATTGTTGCTCTCCTGCTGTATTGTTAGGAATGGTCGAATCCAAAGAATCTCAGAATATTTGTCAAAATAAATCCTTGATTTCATTTCAGCCGGGTAGGGAAGAGGAAATCTCCGACGAGAATTTCTCAGAGGTGATTTTTCAAGCGATGGAAGATGAAATGTCGAATGACAGAATGGGATATACCGAAGGCGAAGTGACGGGCCCGTACTATATTGGATATTTGGTGACGGACGCTCGCAAGTGTCATGTCGAAAGTTCGTGTGGTAGTTTGATACAATCAGACATACAGCCGGTTCGCGATTTGGAAACATACGTGCTGGTGGGCGACAATAATTATAACAGTGATTTCGTAGAATTTCAAAAAACGATTGAAACGGAAGAGAATGATTTTCCGTTAGATAACAATTACGATAATATACGGTATCATCTTCACCATTCTACGGACCTGGCTTTGAAAGAAGCTTTTCGTGCTTATTCAGAAAAACTGCGTCGTGGTGCGCCAAATGAAATTCCAGATAGGAGTTCTATATGGGTGACCAATATGCAGATGGATAATCCGTATTCGGAAATAGATTTGGAAACATTTCAGAATGTGGCCAATGAGTTGTCCTCACGATTTGAAGAATTTGGTTTTCTTACAAATTCTGGAGTTGTTCTTGATGCATTCCGTGGGGATGCCTATTTTAAAGCTACAGATGGAGTCCAGTATTGTCAACCTGTGTCTCTGGTGCGGTTCCATATTTTTGCACAGACTACGGCCGAAGACGGTCAGGAACTGCGTGACTGTTCTGATTTTTTCTACAGGGATATTCGCGAAATCAATGATAAAGAGGATTTGTACAGGGCCATATCAAAGATGTGCTTTGATTTGAAATCATTGCAAAATACGGAAACAGTGTGTTCTATAGAGAATGGACCGGTTATCTTTTCGGGTGACGCGGCGGCTTGCGTGTTTGCGCGTGCGTTTGTGGAAAAAGGCGCGATATTGGCGCGTCGCCATAATATGAAAATAGCACACGATGGTACGTTAATCGCTTTACAAACGGAACCTGCCTTAGCTAAGGAGTTGGACCGTATGATTGTGAGTCGCACGGTGGATGTGACGGCGGTGGATGCCCTGACGGCATACAACGGACTTTCTCTTATTGGAAATTTCTATATTGATGCTGATGGTATGAAAGTCGAAAATGATTGGGATATTATTAGTAGAGGTAAGCTGATAACGTTGCTGTCGAATCGGGTTCCGATAGAGCAAAATCACCAGTCTAATGGACATCAGCGGTTGGCTTTGAGAAAAGGTAAATTAGTGACGGAATTGGGTGCCGGAGTATTAAAACTTTCTTGCTATAATCAATTGAGGGAGGATCAATTAGTGAAAAAGATGTGTAAAAAGGCACGTGCGATGGGTAATCAATATGCTTACGTTATTACGAAAACAATGTGGTCCAATGGCCGCATCCAACCCGTATATGCCTATCGCGTAAATGCAGTCTCAGGGAAGCGCACGTTGGTTCGGCTGAATGTGGCATTGGATGTGGACATGCAAGATTTCCAATACCTCATGGCTGCCTCTAATCAAATAATGGCGGCTAATAGGATGGTACGAGGAAATGTATTTTCTTCGGATGGCGATAATAAGGAATTAGAGGGCGTTTCATGCAGTTTTATTCTTCCCGATATGTTGCTTTTTGACAAACTTAATTTTTTGATAGACAAATAATAAGAGGTCTTTTGTGGGATTGTTGAAGCGAAAAAATCGGGACTGTTGAAAAAAAATATTTCTTCGTAAGAATGAGAAAATAATAATTTCCTATTTTTGCAAGGTTTTTGTGGAGAGGAAAATGTCAGTACGATAATTATTAACTAAAAAATATAGGAGGATTTATTTTGTTAAAGAACAGATGCTTAATAGACCCGTCGGATTTCACTCGCGAAGAATTTCGTGAAATCTTTGATTTGGCACATCAGATCGTTGCAAATCCGGAAAAGTATAGCAAGAGTTGTGAGGGAAAAATCCTGGCAACTCTTTTTTATGAACCCAGCACACGTACTCGTTTCAGTTTTGAGGCAGCCATGTTGCGTTTAGGTGGTAAGGTGATTGGTTTCTCCGAACCCAATTCCAGTTCCACAGCCAAAGGCGAAAGCATTGCCGACACGCTGCGTACGATTGAATGTTATGCGGATATTGCGGCTATGCGTCACCCCAAAGAGGGCGCACCTCGTATGGCCAGCCATTACATCAAAATGCCGCTTATCAATGCCGGTGATGGTGGACATCAGCACCCAACACAAACATTGACCGACATTCTTACCATTGAAAGACTTCGTGGAGGTGTAGAAAACAAAACATACGGTTTCTGCGGCGACCTTAAATTCGGCAGAACGGTACACTCCCTCGTGAAATTCCTTAGCAATTATGAAGGTGTTAAGTTTATCTTCATCAGTCCGGAAGAACTGAGAGTGCCGGAATATATTCGCGAAGAAGTGGTGAAGAAAAAAGGTATCCCGTTTATGGAAGTTGACCAGATGGAACCCTATATGGGCCAACTCGATTTCTTATACATGACCCGCGTGCAACGCGAACGATTCTTCAATGAAGAAGACTATATTCGTTTGAAAGACCGTTTTATCCTTGATACAGAAAAAATGACGTATGCCCGCCCGGATACTTATATTTTGCATCCGCTGCCTCGCGTGA
>JAZUEE010000084.1:0-8982 GCA_045639985.1 Bacteroidales bacterium | reverse complement strand
AGGTTCGCATCCTTATCCGAAAGTGCAAAACCGTTCACATCCGTAACTGCAGCGGACAGACCTTCCGCGCACCTATTAACCGTCACATTCGCAGACATATTAATCTGCACATTGTCCTGAAAGCCGCTTGACCAGATTTGGGAGCTGGTGACAAAAGCGTCTTCGGGTCTCAAAATCAACGACTTTTGATGCTTGTAGGCTGCTGTGATATAGTAGTTTTGGTCATTCAGAATAATTTCCAAAGCACTTTCAGACATATTATTTATAAAGACACCAAAGGTCGGCTTGTAACCTATTGCTTCCAGCATTGATTTAAACAAGACATTCTTTTCAAAAGGCGTCGCGCAGTTGCTTCTCCATATAGTAGAAGGCGATGCCACTATATAGTTCATATAGCTCATCGGCAAATCATTGGTATGGACATTGTCCACAATATAATCACGAACGGCCAGAATTTTATCCATATCCGTGGTTTTTCCTTTTAAAACATCCTCCAAAACATCTTTATACAAATCCTTAGGATTATCTATAAAAGCATTTTGATAACAGATTTTCTGCACAAAATCCGTAACTGAGCCAACCGTATTCAATGTGAAATTGCTCAAATAATTGGGTGACAAGTAATCGTCTTTCGGCTTTTGCGGCAAATGAGAGAAAATCCACTGGGTCGTTGTCAATTCAGAATTTGGATTGACCGTATCCTTCTGAAAATCCAGATATATCTCAGCGTTTAACGATTTATTTTTAGGTAATGTAACTACGACCTCGTATTTGTCAATCGGCGCATCCTCATAAAGTTCAATATCTTCCCACAAATCCTGGAAAAATGGTTGTTGGGAATGGATGGTGTAGTCCAGGACAATGGTGGCCTCGTATTCCAAGGCCGTATGCGTGACCACCATCTCGCGAATCGTATTGAAGCGTTCGCAATGGGTGCATTCGTAGGGCAAACTTGGGTTAAACGCATTCTGCGGTGTCTGCACAACCCTTCCATCCTTGCGAATAGTGTAGGCCTCGTTGATGGTCAATGTCTGCAGCTCCGTGTTGTACGTGATAAACGTCTCGCCATACGTATCAAACGCAGTATAGTTGAACAATTGGAGTTCCTTACGAAAATGATAATCCAAGCTGCCGTCATCATTGAGCGTATAGGATTTGGAAATCAGACGATACACCGCATCGTACTTCGGACCGGCAAAGACAGTTGATGCTATAAAGAGCAGGGGAACTATGAAGAATATTTTTTTCATCAATTAAAAATTAAGCATTAAAAATTAAATCCAGTTATCTGCCAATCATTTTATTTAAACAAGATAACGGGCGTGTTCATATAGAATTTCTGGTTGAGGACGGCTTGGCGGTAGTCGGGCCAATCCGACGGCTCATACACGCGTTTGCCCAAACGGACATTTTCTCGGAAAGTGACTTTTGAATTTTCCAATTTATAACCGCCATCGAAGGAAACCGATTCACCTTTGAACGAACGCGCCTTCGGCATACTGGCAGAGGTTATACCGCTTGGAATCGTCATCGTTTCAGACAACTGCACAAGACGTGAACACAGATCAGAAAATGGATAGTCTCTTTTTTCCATACTAACATCATAGCGCAACTCGGGCATAGCATATGTAAAAAATCCTTTTGCCAAGAAGGGTGTCACGACGATTTCCGAATCACCGACGAAGGCATATTCTGGGATGACGAACTTATACGTAATGGAAACAGGATGTTCCAAATAAGTGTTTTCATCAGAGTATTTCACCGATTTGAGTCGGGCATTGGGATAGATGCTGAAGAGCTGCTTTTCCACATTGTCCTTCCAATCAGCCGGGCGCGTGCGGAAAAGCGAGCGCACGAGTCTGTCGGACTGTCCCTCCGCCGTCACCGTCACAGTGCCGGAGAGATTGCCCTTCTTGTCGAGGCGTGTGGTTGCCGTCATTTTCAGATAGTGATTTTCGGCTTTGGACACTGGGGTGATTTTAAGGGTGGCACCTTGCGGCAGTCCCATCAGGAAATGCTGCTGTTGTTCGGCGCTGGACCATAGTTCACGGCGACCGGGCACCCACGTCGGGTCCAAGAGTTGGTAATTTCCATTGCGACGTTGCACCACCGTCACGCAGTGGTTGAATTGGTCGGCGGGAATGTCATCGATACGCTCGCCTGCCATCGTCATCGCCGCGTATGCCTTGAAGCCCGCAGCGCGCAACATCGCAATGAGCAAGCCTGCCTTGTCCTTGCACACCCCGCAACGGTCCGTGAAGTTCATCTCGCACTTGTGCAAGGTATAACCTTCCCCCTTCCCCATCGAGATACCGGAATAACGCATATTGTCGGCCACCCAATGCGTCAATATCGAAATACTATCATTCTCAGTTTTGGCTTTTGCCAACAATTCCGTCACTTTGGCTTTCACCTCATCCGTGGGTATAAAGCTGCCGTAGTCTTCGTTCACACCATAAAACCACATTGACTTGGACTCCCAATTTGGGGCAGTGGAGAGTAGCAGTTTTGTCTGGATATCATTGTTGGCCAAAGTATTTCTCGGAACATCAAGCGGCACAATATTCTTTTTGGTAAAAGTATAGATCGTGCGGTTGGCATACACTTTTTGGGAAGTTTCCAATGTTCCGTGATAAACGGCATATCGCATTTTTTTAGCAGTCAGCGCGCTAACCTGATAAACCTTTTCCTGCACTGGCTGATCGCTCCAAAAAGGCACGATATCGTAAAAATGTCCGCGCATCGGCGGGATGTATTTGGCATCCGGGTCGTCGTCTTGCAAAAGGGCATACGTAAATCCCTTCTTGTACGTGGAGAATTCTACGGCATCACCCGGTTCTAAACGCCCCATCGTCACCATTTTCTGACGCGCTCCCCAGTAAATCATGTGCGCGGGCGCAGGATAATCCAGTACGGGATTATCTAAAACCTCAACAAGACCGCTTTTACGATAAATCTTCACTTCGCGAATTTCGGCATACGCGGACAACGGGTCGTAATCGACAATCACCGTGTTAAAATCGCGGCCACCAGCAAGTGTGAGAATTTTATACAATTTATGCGTATAAACATGGCTCAGGCCGCTCTCCTCCATCACCACATTCGTACTGTCGAACAAAGTAACCATATCATAATCCGCATACTGCGAATCCTGCACGGCATCCACTTTCTGGCGATAATCTTGTGCAGACAGGGAGCACGTAACTATACATATTATCAGGAATAACGTCGTAAATTTTTTCATAGGCATTGTTCAATAATGGCGGCAAAGATATAAAAAAGCTATAAGTTATGAATCATGAGTTTTTTTTGGTTCAGGATAAATGAATATATCACAAAAAAAATTGTACTTTTGCGCTCGTTTAAAAAATCTATTTGCATGTTCGACGTCTCCTCTATTCGCATCATACCCGATTTCCCTACTACAGGCGTTCAATTTTACGACATTACGACTCTTTTGAACAACGCACAAGAGTATCGAAATGCTATAGAAGACATGTTGCGTGTTGCCAAAGAGCTGAATCCCGATGTAATCGTTTCTTTTGAAACAAGAGGATTCTTTTTCGGCCCGACGCTGGCCTACTTGTTGGGGATTCCTCTTGTTCCCATTCGAAAAAAGGGGAAACTTCCAGGAGCCAAATTTTCCGAAAAATACACACTTGAATATGGAGCTGATGAAGTTGAAATTCATCAGGGATCAATTGCTGACAACCAACGAATTTTATTATTGGATGACATTTTAGCCACAGGAGGGACCATGAGTGCAGGCATCCGATTGATGGAACATTTCCATCCGTCATCCGTTGACTCCCTTTTCTTATTAGAACTTACGGAGCTCAAAGGTCGGGAGAGACTTTCGGGCTATCCAGTACATAGTATAGTGCAACTATAATAATAACTTAAAATAACGTAATAATGAAAAACATTGATTGGAAAAGTTTGTCTTTCGGTTATGTAAAAACCGACTACAATGTACGCTGTTATTTCAGAAACGGCGAATGGGGTAAAGTTGAAATCACTTCTGATGAATACATTCCCATGCACATGGCAGCATCCTGCCTTCACTATGGCCAGGAAGCTTTTGAAGGTATGAAGGCCTTCAGAGGCAAAGACGGCAAAGTTCGTTTGTTCCGTTGGGAAGAGAACTGGAAACGTCTCAACAACTCCTGCGACGCCATCATGATGGCCCCTATTCCAAAGGAACTTTTCTTCGAATGCCTTGAAAAAGTCATCAAACTGAACGCTGACTACATTCCTCCTTTTGGAACAGAAGGTTCTCTTTATCTTCGTCCGTTGTTAATCGGTACAGGCCCTACAGTAGGTGTAAAACCGGCTAACGAATACCTCTTCCTCGTATTCGTAACTCCAGTTGGACCTTACTTCAAAGAAGGTTTCAAACCGACGGATATGCAGATTGCAAAAGATTATGATCGTGCCGCTCCACTGGGAACAGGTCATGTTAAAGTTGGTGGCAACTATGCTGCCTCCCTTCGTGCCGGCGAACGCGCTCACCATGAAGGTTTCAGCGCTTCCATTTTCGCTGATGCTAAAACCAAAACATATATCGACGAAGCTGGTCCTGCTAACTTCTTCGGCATTAAAGACGGTAAATATGTAACCCCGGATTCCGGTTCTATTCTGCCTTCCATCACCAATATGAGCTTGCGCCAAATCGCTGAAGATCTCGGCCTCGTTGTTGAAAGACGCCACGTCAGATTGGACGAAATCGGCACTTTCGAAGAAGCTGGTGCTTGTGGTACCGCTGCCGTCATCTCTCCAATTCGCATGATCCAAGATCGTGAAACAGGTACCGAATATGTTATCGCAAAAGATGGCAAACCTGGTCCTTGGAGCATCAAGATGCGCGAAATGCTGATGGGCATCCAATATGGTGAAATCGAAGACAAACACAATTGGTGCACCATCGTGGAATGCTAATTATAAAAAATCGCAATATTTATTTTAGGGATGTGGCAACACATCCCTATTTTTTTTTGCAGACACAACTTCTCCGAATTTTATCATGAAAACATCTGCTTTCAGACCTCTCTCCGATTTTCTGCTCACAACTCACTGTTCACAATTTCCCTTTTGCCGCTCCGAATTTTTTATTACATTTGCAACTTTAATTGCAAAAAACTACACCTATTGCCCAAACATACTTGCAACTTATTGATTAGCAGCATTTTACCCCCCCCGCAAATCTCTGCGCCCGCAGGAGCCGTGGAATAATCGGCGTGCGCTTAGGGGAGAAGTTCCAGGTTTCAGGTTCCAGGTTTCAAGTTTCTGGTTTCAAGTTTCAAGTTTAGTCACTTCGTTCGTATTGCGATGTGCAGTGAATACATGCTCTGCTCACTGCTCACCGTCCCCTTCCCATAATTTTATAACTTAATAATTTAATAGCTTAATAGCTTAATAGATTAATAATTTAATAATTTAACAACAATGAAAAAGATCTCCCTAATTTTCGTTTTGCTGTTTGGCATGATGGCCGGGCTGTTCGCGCAGTGCGGCTTTGTGGCCGTCGCGTACGATGACGGAACCACGCGCAGCGCCGCGTCGGTGGGACAGATGTTCACTCTGGGCGTTTCCGTTGACGGCAACTACGCCAACGAGGGCCTCCAGCAGCCGTTCCTCTACCGCGCCAGCGACACGCTGCTGTACGAGAACAGCAGCTACCCCGTGGCCTACCGCCCCGCCGAACGCATTCCGCAAGGCAACCCGCTGACCGTGGAAGTCGGTGAGACGCCGGTCTATCTGCTGCCCACGCAGGGCCTCGACTCCCTGATCAGCGTGATGGCCTACGGCATCACCGTGAACGACACCACGGTGGTGGCCCCGTACAACGTGTGCGAGCACAACTTCACCTTGCAGCTGCCCTTGGTGCTGCCCGCCGGCTCTGTGCCGCCCGTACAATATTATAATAATAAGCCCGCAACCTATCCCGTGGGCAACGTGACCCCTGTGGACTGGCACTTCGCCGTGGCCGACAAGACGCTCGACCACACGCAGCAGGTGAACGTGAAATTCCCGCCCTGCGGCAATGACAACTACAGCACGGACATTGCGAATTATCCTTATTCCACTACGTTGCCGAATCCTCTCGTGGCCATCGACTATGAGGACCATACCTATAGCACGGTGCGCATCGACTGCCGCTGCTGGACGGCGGAGAACCTGAAATCCACGAAATACTTTGACGGCGCAAGCATTCCCAACCCGATGGCGTACGTGAGCGCCGAGCATCCGGATTCCGCCGCCAACGTGGAGCGCTACGGCTACCTCTACACGTGGGACGACGCGGTGCGTGCGCCTCTCGCTCCCGAAGCTACTGAAGTGCGCGGCGTCTGTCCCGACGGCTGGCATCTGCCCACGGAGGCAGATTTCGCACGTCTGGCCAACCACTCCGCCTTCGAGCTGATGTCCACCACGGACTGGCTGAACGGCGAGGGCACCAACGCGACCGGCTTCACGGCGCTGCCCGCCGGCAAGTTCACGGACGTGCGCTTCGAGAACCTCTTGGGCGAGACCGACTTTTGGACCGCCTCCACCGTGTCCTCCTCCATCGCCCGCTACTGCTCGCTGACGTACGGCTGCTCCGAACTCATCCACTACGACGGCAACAAGGCGAACGGCAAAAGCGTGAGATGCCTGAAGAGCAATTGACAATCAGGAAAGAATTTCGGCAGAGAGCCAACCACCCCGGCCTGACGGCCACCCCTCCTAAAAGGAGGGGAATTGTTCGGCATCTTAAAAACTTAGCGTCTTAACATAATAACAACATAAAAATCAATCACATGAAAAAACTTCTACTGACATTAGTTTTGCTGGTAGGCATGTTTTTCGGGGCGTTTGCCCAGAAGCTGACCTATCAGGCGGTTATTCGCGACAACAACCAGCAGTTGGTGGTGAATACGGACGTGAAGGCGTTCGTCACCATCGCATTTTCAACGGGAACCCCGGCCACATACAAGGATACAGTAGAAGGTTCCACCAACATCAACGGCCTGCTCTCCATTGAGTTTGGAGACGAAAGTTTGGCCGCACGCGACTGGACGAACGCGACCATTGTCGTGAAGGTGGTGAAGGCCAACGATGAAAGCATCGTGTATGTAAATGAAGTGCCTCGTCCTGTTTCCGCGGTGCCCTACGCCCTGAGCGTAAATGGAACGGCGATACAGCAATTTTTAACGGAACACAACTACGTGGACCAAGCAGAGATGAACAACCGTCACTATCTCACTTCCGACAGTGCGGTGATTAAGACAATGCAAGAAGGCATTGCCGCCAACGCTTCCAACATTTCCACTACCATAAGCAAAGAAAAGACCGACAGTGCCACGTTGGCAGGGCGCATCAACACTTTGGAAACCGCCTCCATGGATTGCGACGACGTGAAAAACTGCATCAAGGACACCTTGAGCAAATACACGACAACGGACAATCTTTGCAATGTGATTAATACGTGTGACTTATCAAGTAATACTTCCATACAAGAACTGTTACAAAATTTATCAAATAGAATTGATGAACAAAATGAAGTTATTGGCAAGTTGAACCGAGCATTGGATTCCGTTTCCCAACTCATACCATTTGTCTGTGGTGCAAGCCTTGTGGTAGATCACGAAGGCAACAAATATAAAACGGTGGAGATAACCACTACATCTGGCAAGCAGTGCTGGATGGCTGAGAATATGCGCTGCACAACCGCTCCTGCCGAAAGTGGTGTGACATTGGTGGCAGGTGGATACAGTTCAACTGATTATAGTACACCTCGTTACTTTCCGGCAGGAACTGAGCAAACAGAAAACATGGATTCTGCCACATACGTGAATATGTATGGGATTTTGTATAACTTTCCTGCTGCGATGGCTATTAACACTCAGGGAACTTCTTTCGAAGAAAATCACAGAGGAATCTGCCCTGAAGGATGGCACATGCCCACTCAGGCAGAATTTAACTCATTGATAGGTACTGCCAACTGGAATGCGAACACTGCTTTCAATCCTCTTCTTGCTGGATACTTCAATCAATATCATTCAAAGATTACTGACATTGGTGTCGGTTACTATTTCTGGAGTGGGACACCATTTGACTCTATCAACGCATATTCTCTCTTCTCCGATGGACAAGAACCGGAAGTTGATGACTTCTTCTATCGTAGCACAGTTTTCTCCGTCCGCTGTCTCCGCAATAATTGACAATGTACAATTGAAAATTAAAAATTTACAATGAACAATTGGGGCTTTGTGCGGCGGTTTCGTGCGAAGCCCCTTTTTCAATGAGCAATGTACAATTGACAATGAAAAATTAATACTTCGGACTTTGCCTTTCATTTTTCACCAACCTGAAATTTAATAGAACCAACCTTCTCAATTATTCTTGTATCTTCGCCGCCGTTTTGGAAAATCACTATACAATGAAACATATCTTTACCCTTACGGCTGTAATTCTGTTTTCAATCGCCAACATTTTCGCTCAAACAGAGGACCTCTTCTCCCCTATTTTTGGCAATGACCCCGACTATCTTCAACAAGTGCATCAGGATTACGCCAACCGCATAGAAATCCCTAAAGCCATAAGAGAAAACATTGACCAACTATCCAATTCTTTGCAAGGCAGTGCGTTAGAATTTTTATACGCCTATATGCCGCAAAGCGATATGGTGGATTACGACCTCGACTTCTTCAAGCAGCAAGTCAACATCGCTTTGGAGGCACGAGAGACATTCGGCTGGGGCAAGACCATCCCCGCAGAGATTTTCCGTCACTTCGTAATGGTGCACCGCGTCAACAACGAAGATTTGGACACGGCGCGCGCCTACATTTTTCACCAGCTGAAGGACAGAATCAAGAATATGAGTATGTACGAGGCCGCCTTGGAGGTCAACCACTGGTGCCACGAGCACGTCGATTATCAGCCCGCAGATGTGCGCACCTCCGCACCACTCGCCACCCTGCGCACCTCGCACGGCCGCTGCGG
>JAZUEE010000083.1:0-2752 GCA_045639985.1 Bacteroidales bacterium | reverse complement strand
TTCCTGATTAAAAAGATCTATTTCGGTGACAGGCTGTTGCAGGGACAAATCCGTAAAAATACGGTTTGACAAAGCTTTGAATTCCAATTCATTGAAAATAGCTTTGAGTTTTGCAGGATCTGGACCTTTGTAGGCCATCTCTTCAAATTCACACTCCACGGGCACATCAATCATAATGGTGGCGAGTTGTTTGGAAAGGAGAGCCTGCTCCTTGTTTTCGAGAAGCAAGTTCTGCAGTTTCTCTTTCTCCTGGTTGGCATTGCAGGCGTAGATGCCTTCGATGGTGTCGTATTTGGCCAGTAGTTTTTTAGCGCTCACTGGTCCGATGCCTGGCACACCAGGAATGTTATCGGAGGAATCGCCCTGCAAACCTAAAATGTCAATCACCTGCTCGGGACGCTGGATGCCGAACTTCTCGCAGATTTCGGCAGGTCCTAAAATTTCAGCAGGCTGCCCAAACTTGCCGGGCTTGTACATCCTGATGTTTTCGGAGACCAGCTGTCCATAGTCCTTGTCGGACGTAACCATAAACACATCATAACCTTCTATTTCAGCGTGTTTGGCCAAGGTACCCACCACGTCATCGGCCTCGTAGCCGTCAATACCGATTTGCGTAATGCCAAACGCATCCAACACGCGATGGATATACGGTACGGAATTGATGATGTCGTCGGGCGTGGCCTCGCGGTTGGCCTTGTAGTCTTGGTAGTCGATGTGACGGAACGTCGGCGCACCTGTGTCGAAAGCCACCGCGATGTGCGTGGGCTTCTCGTTCTTGATCAACTCATAAAACATATTGGTAAATCCCAATATGGCCGAGGTGTTCAAACCCTTAGACGTGAAGCGCGGGCTCTTTATCATTGCATAATAGGCTCTGAAAATCAAGCCCATAGCATCTATTAAGAAAAGTTTAGGTTTCATACCGTCTATGTATTTTAGTTGTCAAATAAATCATCCATCGTCAATTCACATTGGATATCATTCCAATACGCATTATGATGAACTCCATACGTACTTATCATTGTCAAAAATATGGCTTTAGAGGTTTTGGACTCTACTAAAAAAGCATTTCTCCTATTCTGAATTTTTTTACTTTCCTCTGCATCAATAACATATTCTACATTAGAAAACTTTATTTCACATAAATTAATCACATTATCCGCTCTATCAATAAGCATATCTACTTGAGCACCAGGATGACTGTCTGTGGCATTTGTTTTCCAAGTGGAAACATTTGACATAACGCCCGATATGCCTAACGCCTTTTTTATTTGTGGTATATGGCTAAAACAAACACTTTCGTATGACAACCCCGCCCAAGTGGCGTACGTCGATGTTGGATAAATATTTGTCCAATATTGTTCATCTATACTGTTGTTTTGATTTAAGAATCGGTAATGGAAAAGAACAAAATTATCAATCAAACGATATACTATACCATACGACTTTTTCCCAAACGAGGCTATTTTTGTTATAAAGCCACATTGTTCCAACTCTTCCAATTGTTTGAAAAGTGTGCCACCATTTTCAAGATGGGCAAACGAGCAAAGTTCTCCTTTTGTCAGACCGGATTTTTTCTGGGAAAGTGCTTTAATGATGGTTATATAGGGTTCGGGTTTTTTAAAAAGAGAAAAAAATAATTCTTCAAACTCCATTCTCATTTTGGCTTGCCTTGAAAAAAACAACCTGTTTATGTTTTGGGCAAGACTTTCTCCAGTCCGAAGGAGACTCCAATAATAAGGTACGCCACCGAAAACCATATATGCCTCCACAATGTCTTTTCGCTGAAATTGCAAGTTGAAAGCTTTAGCATATTGTTCACATTCAGATAATGTAAACGGCTGAACACTAATAGTTGAAGTGAGTCTATTATGCAAACCATCTTTGTTTTTCGTAATTTTATTGATAATCCAAGATGTCACACTTCCGCAAATTATCAGAACCACGTCTTTCTCTTTTCGTGCTGTTACCCATCCATTCCAGAAATGTTCCAAAGCACTTATAAAATTTGACTTGGGGGTATCCATCCACGATAGTTCGTCGATAAAGATCAATTTTTTTTCATCCTTAGATTGATCAATCAGATGAGACAACAAATCAAAAGCATCATACCAGTTTTGAGGAATAGCACAGTTTTCGTATCCGGCGGCAACCAACGAATTTCTAAAAGCGCGCAATTGAATCCTATTTGAGGCTTTGGCTATTGCCGTATGTTGAAAAGTAAAAGTATAATTATATGTTTCACGTATAAGGTATGTCTTTCCAACCCGTCGTCTGCCATAAACAGCACAAAATTGAGGCTCTGAGGATTCTAACAAATCCAACAGCTCTTTTTTTTCTTTTTTTCGCCCTATCAACATATTTTATTTTTAGCTGCAAATAAAGTAAAAATATTCTTATATTCAGCTGAATTTATAAAAAAACAACATTTTCAGCTGTATATAATCGTATTTTTGCTTTTTAGTCGTTTACAGGGACATTGTAGTTGCGTGCGCCGAAGATGGCGCTGCCGATACGGATGAAGGTGCTCCCCTCCTCTACCGCGATGGGATAGTCGTCGGTCATGCCCATAGAGAGTTCTTTGAAATCTGCATCGTCGGCAAAGTATTTCTGCTTCAGCGTATCAAAGATTTGGTGCAGGTGTTGGAACTCGCGACGCACCTGGCCCATATCTTCAGTGAAAGTGCCCATACCCATCACCCCGCAGATGTGGACGTTTTACCAGTTTTGGAAATCGGCGGAGTGGAGCATT
>JAZUEE010000082.1:0-10984 GCA_045639985.1 Bacteroidales bacterium | reverse complement strand
CGCGCGGGTGGAGGGGTCGGGATCCGGCAACTCATCAATTCCACTGCATACCGCATCAATATATTGCGGGCTTCCACCTGTCATAATGACCACCGGATGCGACAAAAAAATTGTCTCTAATAGTTCGAGCACCTGGTGCTCGAACATAGAGACATTATAATAATCCTTAATAGATAGATTTCCTACGAAATAATGTTTTGCCCGTGATAGTTCTTCTTCGGTGGGACGTGCCGTACCGATACGCATCTCACGAAACATTTGGCGAGAATCTGCCGATATAATCGGCGTATTCAGTTTTTCAGCCAGGAAAATCGTATATTCTGTTTTCCCAACAGCCGTAGGGCCGGTAATTATCAGCAGGGTTCGATTAGGAAAAGTCGGTATATTCATTCAAGCCACTGAAATCTTCCTCATCATATCCGTCACCGAAGAGACTATCTTCTTCCGGTTCCTCATCATCTTCCAAATCCAAATCGAAATCTTCCGGATCCGGGACATTCGACACATTCAATTGCACCGGAAGTTCCATTGCCTTAAATGTACATTTGGGGAATCCTTCCGCATTGTCGGTTTTCAGTACTTTCTGCAATTCGACATAAAAGACTTTCGGATTCATGAAATCATATTCATAAATAATATGCTGATGGGGATCGGAAATAAAGTCTTTAAGCAGACAATCCTTCATTACAAAAGTAGGAAGATGTGTCTTGGTACTGTATTGATCGTCTTCTTCGTAATCAGGTTCTTCAACCACTTCATCGTCCGACGTATCCATAAGGGTGATTTCTTTCTGCTTATTCCATTTCGGATCGCAGATAGAGAAAGCGGCAAACTCATTACCTTTCAACCCAATGCAATCATACAGAAGTTTGTGAAAGGATTCAAAATTATCGTTAGCCAAGATTTCGACATCCCGGACAAAATCTTCAACTTCGTCAAAAAAGACCTTGAATTTGTAGTAATACATTTGAAAAGTTATGAGTTATGAATTTTGATTTAGGAGAACACGGGGGAATTATTCTTCCGTCTCTTCGGGCTCTTCCATCGTATGATAAACGTTGGTGACATCTTCGTCATCATTGATTTTGTCGAGAAGAAGATTCACTTCTGCGCGTTGTTCTTCCGTAAGAGCCTTCAGTTCCTTAGGAATACGGTCCATCTTAAAGCTCTTAATTTCATACTTGTTATCTTCCAAGAACTTCTGGATAGGTCCGAACGCCTGAAATTCAGCAACAACAATCACTTCCTCTTCGTCGGCATCGATTTCAGCATCAAAGTCCATCATAGAGAGCTCGAACTCTTCAATATCCAATTCGGGGGTACGGGCTACGGTAAAAATACATTTGTGATCAAAAAGGAAATCCAGCATACCGGATGTGCCGAGTGAGCCGCCGAATTTGTTGAAATAGCTTCTGATATTAGCCACTGTACGTTGGTTATTATCGGTTGCAGCTTCGATCATAATGGCAATACCGTGAGGTCCGCGACCTTCATACACCATTTCCTTATAATCTGACTGGTCTTTTTCAAAAGCACGTTTTATAGCACGATCGATATTATCTTTCGGCATATTTTCGTTTCGCGCTGTTTGAATTAACAGACGGAGTTTTGAATTTTGATCGGGATCCGGGCCGCCAGCTTTTGCAGCCATCGTTATTTCCTTGCCGATACGTGTAAACGTACGGGCCAAATATGCATTACGTTTGAAAATTCTTGCCTTACGGTATTCAAAAGCTCTTCCCATAGTATATGAATTTTAAATTAGAAACTAACTGAAAAAACACTGAAAGCAAAGCGATTAAAACAACTTTTGCGGTGTTTTAGCACGCTCATTGCACTTTTCTCATCTTTTTTCAAAACGGCGGCAAAAATACAAAAAAAGCAATATCAAAAAAAGCGATATATAGAAAATATTCCTGCCTATTTTTTTGTATTTTTGCGGCCTTTATTCATAACGATGAAGCACTTCCAAAAAAAATCCAAAGAATATCGTGCCACGTCCCTATCGGAGCTTACTTGGCAACGTTTTAAGAAGGAAAAGGAAGGGATGATATCCATAGGATTCATCCTGGTGGTGGTGCTTATTGCCATCCTTGGATATTTGATTACGCCTGACAGCACACCATACTGCAACCACCAACAGCTTGAGATTGCATTATGCAAACCCGGTTCAAAAGTGCTTATGCTCCAATTATATCCTGAGCAGGAGGTTCCCAAAGTCAATGTTTTCCATAAAATGCTTTTTGGTCAGCCGGCCCGTTATAACACAATCCCTATTGACAAAGTCGAACAGCATCGAGACAAAGGGTTCGTCAAGGTTCATCAAATAGGGACATCCGAATGGACGACGTACCAATACAAGGACCTTCCTGACAATTTTCTCAAAAAGAAAACGTTCATTTTAGGCACAGACCGATATGGCCGAGATGTCCTCAGCCAACTTATGATGGGCACCCGTGTCAGTTTGTCCGTTGGATTTTTGTCTATTTTCATTGCACTGGTCATCGGGATCACTGTTGGAGCCATTGCCGGCTATTATCGAGGCAAAATTGACGACATTCTCATGTTCATCATCAACGTGGTTTGGTCCATCCCCACGCTGCTTTTGGTCATTGCCATCAGTTTTGCTTTGGGAAAAGGTTTTTGGCAAATATTCATTGCCATCGGGCTTACCATGTGGGTGGACATCGCGCGCGTTGTGCGTGGACAAGTCATCAGCATCCGCGAACAAGATTTTGTGGAATCTTGTAAATCGTTAGGGTTTAGCAATCTACGAATTATTTTCAAGCACATCCTCCCCAATATCACAGGCACGGTAATTGTCATTTCCGCATCCAACTTCTCATCCGCCATCTTAACAGAGGCAGGATTGAGTTTTCTTGGATTAGGCGTGCAGCCACCTGTCCCGTCATGGGGAATGATGATGAAGGAGAACTACGCCTATATTGTACTCAATAAAGCATATCTCGCGATTGTTCCAGGTATAGCCATCATGCTACTTGTACTCTCCTTCATGCTGACGGGTAACGCGCTGCGCAACGCCATGGACGTACGAAATTAACAGAATAATTATAAAACTAAAAAATATGAACGTAACAATTAATCAAAACGAAAACATTTACAACGTAATTTTAGAAGGTCGCTTGGACACCACTAATGCAAATCAATTTCAACAAGACATCGCACCTCTGATGTCAGCGGAAAATGCCGAAATCACGGTTGACTGCACAAACATGGAATACACTTCAAGCCAAGGTTTGCGTATGTTTTTAATGTTGCAGAAAAGTTCTTTGGCCCATCAAAGCAAACTTACGCTTATAAACATGCGCACCCAAGTCAAAGAGGTTTTTGACATCACCGGTTTTTCAAACATTATCAATATCAAGTAATCTGCCTAATGAAAAAAAATCTATTCCTATTTTTCCTAGCAGCTTTATTTTCATTGATCTTTCATTCATGTCAACATGAGGAAGACTTAACAACGGCTTCCAAGCTGGAAGATTTAAACGGCAAAACCGTCGCCGTCATCACGGGCAGCACGCAAGACCTATCGGTCACCAAAGCAGCGCCTAACGCAACTGTACTTAGATTAAGCTCTCCTGCCGAATTACTTTTGGCAGTCGAATCAAACCGTGCTGATTACTGCGTCATCGATGAGGCCAGCATCGTCACGGTAGATCTTAAACAAAGAGGATTACATAAATGTTTCCCTTTAGCTGAGGAATGGGACATCTGCATGGCTTTCAACAAAGAAAAAGGAGTAGATCTCTGCCGCCAATACAATGAGTTTTTGTCTGAGTTAAAGGAAACCGGAGAGTTAGACGCCATATTCCATCGATGGTTCACGACACGCATAGACACCGTGATCATGCCAAACATCGATTTGCCTAAAAAGGGGAAAGTCATCAAAGTCGGAACATTAGGTGGCGACATGCCGCTGAGTTTCATCAAAAACAACAAATGGGCCGGTTTGGAAGTGGAAATTTTGGAACGATTCGGCCAACATATCGGTCGTCCCGTTGTTTTCCAAGATTACGAGTTCAGTGGTATGATTGCCGCAGTTAGCACAGACAAAATCGACATCATCACGGCATGCATCGCCAAGACCGAAGAAAGAGCAAAGAAAGTTCTCTTTTCAGACCCATATTATCACTGCGGTTCATTTTGCCTAAGCCATGTTGAGACTACTGACGGGAAAGGCTCCAACGCCAGTTTCTTCACTAAAATATCTGATAACTTTAAAAAGAATTTTATTGAAGAAGATCGTTGGAAACTTATTTTCAAAGGATTGAAAGAGACTATCGTCATCGCCTTTTGCGCACTCATTTTCGGAACAATTATCGGTGCCGGGCTTTGTTTCCTACGCATGAGCAAACGGAAATTCTGGCGAAACTTCGCCAAAGTATATATTGAAATCATGCGAGGAGTACCTATTTTAGTGTTCCTCATGGTGATGTTCTACGTTGTTTTTTCATCATCCGGAGTATCCGCCACATGGGTGGCGATTTTCGCCTTCTCTTTGAATCTGGCAGCATACGTATGTGAAACCTTCCGTACCGGCATTGAGAGTATAGACAAGGGACAAACCGAGGCGGGCCGCGCATTGGGTTTTGGAAAAGTAAAATGCTTTTTTCTCATCATTGTTCCACAGGCCATCAAGAGCATTATGCCCGTTTATAAAGGAGACGCGGTAACCCTTATCAAAAACACCTCTATCGTCGGATATATAGCCATCCAAGATTTGACTAAAATCAGCGACATCATCCGCAGCCGAACCTTTGATGCGTTTTACCCCCTTATTCTCGTATCCCTGGTTTATCTGTTCCTCGCATGGCTGCTCGGCTTCATTCTTGACCGCATTGCAAAAAAAATCTAATCACTTTGAAACACATTATTATGGCAAACGATACTCAAACGACCTTAAATAAAAGTCTTATTTCTGTAGCACACTTATCCAAGTCATTTACAGAAAATGGTGTGACGACACACGTTCTCAGAGATGTTAATTGCGAAATCAAAAAAGGCGAAGTGATTTCCATTATTGGCCCATCCGGAACCGGAAAGAGCACCTTCCTACGCTGCTTAAATCTTCTCGGAAATCCGACAAGCGGTTCTATCATCGTGGATGGACAAAATATTCTGGATAAAAAAACGGACATAAACAAAATCCGCCAGAAAATGGGAATGGTTTTTCAATCATTCAATCTTTTCGACCATCTCAGCGTATTAGATAATGTCACAATCGGCCCCATCAAGATTTTGGGAATGGATGCCGAGAAGGCAAAAGAACAAGGAATGGAATTATTAAGAATGGTCGGTTTGGCAGAACGCGCATACATGATGCCATCAGCCCTTTCGGGAGGTCAGAAACAACGTGTGGCTATTGCACGATGCCTCTCCATGAATCCTGAAATCATCCTATTTGACGAACCGACTTCCGCTTTAGACCCCACTATGGTTAGTGAAGTACTCAGCGTTATTCGGCAATTAGCAAAAAAAGGAATGACCATGGCCATCGTCACGCACGAGATGAAATTCGCCAGAGACGTCAGCTCCCGCATCTTTTTCATGTATGACGGAATTATTTACGAAGACGGAACACCCGACCAAATCTTCGACCATCCGCAAAAACCTGTCACAAAAGCATTCATCAACCGCATAAGAAGTGTAAACTTCGACATTCACAGCCGCGACTTCGACCTTTATGCCATGAATGGACAAATCGAGATGTTCTGCATGAAATATTCTTTAGATAAAAAATACGTTCCTCTACAGTTATTCTTAGAAGAAATGCTTGTGAACATTTTACCCTTGTGCGGTCCAGCACACGTATGTATCAACTATTCGGAAAGCACCTATTCGCTGCAAATGGAATTAATTCAAGAAGGTCTTCACGAATCCATCCTTAAACGTCCAGGCATTGATGAATTATCTTTAGCTATTATCCAAGGCATGTGTTCCGACATCCAAGAAGAAGATGTTCCCGAAGGTCGAAAACTTACTTTAACACTAAAATAAAACAACTTCAAACAATCTGAATTGTCTCGCGCGCACTGATTACGACCAACAATGCGCGTTTGACATCATAACTCTTTTAACATGGAAAACACCTCAGAAGAAAAAAAACATCATAAGAACCATCGGCACCATAGATCTTCCAAGCCACATCAAAATCAAAAGTTAGAACAACGTGACGATGTTCAACAGGAGCCCAAAAAAGAAAACGTTGTCCCCGAAACAAAAGAGGAAGAAAACGTTCTCGAACAAGCAGCACCCGTTGCAGAGCCGAACAACAATATGGAAGATGACGACCCCACAGATATCGGACAACTTTCCGACATCGGGCCGAAGAAGACCGTAAAAAACACCAATTTTGATGACAAAGACCATACTCAAGCGGAAGATTGGGAAAAATATTTGGACATTGATATCCGGACGGGACTCTCACCCGAAGCCGAGCAAATCTCAAAAAATATTTTCCTGACACGTGGTCTTAACAACATCCCCGAACCGGAAAACACGCACTGCAAACAATATAGCTACAGTGCCTGCAAACTTGCCACCTACGATTGGATTTCTCATTTAGACATTTCCTTTGACTACATTGAGTTTCCCATCGCGGAAGTCCGATTCAAAAACAGCCATAAAGATTTTTATCTTCTGCCATCAGAAGGTGTTTTCAAAGTGGGAGACATTGTGGCGGTAGAAGCCAATCCAGGACATGACATCGGCATTATTTCCATGCTCGGGATAAACGTCAAACGTCAATTAGAGCATAAACGAATCAAACCTGCCGATGTAGTCAAAAAGTTGTACCGTACCGCTCGTTACGCCGATATCGAAGAATGGATTGCCACGGTCGGTCTCGAACATGACACCATGCTCAAATCAAGATATACCGCTTGGGATTTAAATCTGAACATGAAAGTGAATGACGTAGAGTATCAGGGAGACGGAACGAAAGCCATCTTCTACTATTCTGCTGAAGACCGCGTGGATTTTCGAGAGCTCATCAAGATTTTGGCCGAGCAATTCCATATCCGCATCGAGATGCGACAGATTGGTGTCAGACAGGAAGCTGCCCGCTTAGGCGGTCTTGGTTCCTGTGGCCGTGAACTCTGCTGTTCATCCTGGCTGACCAATTTCCAATCCGTTTCAACCAGTACGGCCCGAACACAACAATTATCCCTGAATCCGCAAAAATTAGCCGGTATGTGCGGCAAACTCAAATGCTGCCTTAATTTCGAACAAGACACCTATATTCGCGAATTGAAAGAATTTCCGTCTCCCAGCATCCAACTCAAGACAAAAAAAGGGAAAGGTGTCTATACGAAAATCGACATCTTCAAAAAAATTGTCTGGTACGCCTATTCAGATGACACTTCCACGATTTTCGCCCTGCCTCTTGAAAAAGTCAATCAGATTATCAAGATGAACAGTGACGGAAAGATTCCCGAAACGTTAGAAGAATTCGCCATTGTCAATCAGAAAAAGGTTGAAGAAGGCAACAACTACAGCATGGACGAATTGAAGCACATCTCTGACGAAAAGTAAGTTTTCTTTCTTTTAAAAACCGCTTTTATGAAAAAGTTCTTTCTCGGAATCATCGCAACTCTTTTTATTCTGGCAAGTTGTGGAAACCGGGTTTTCTACAGCGACATCCAATCTGTACCTAATGAAAAATGGAAGACGAGCGAGCCACTGACGTTCTCTGTGGACATCAAAGATTCAATGTGTTTTTATAACATGTACATCAATCTCCGCAACACAACGGATTTTGAAACTCAGAATTTTTATGTATTTATGAAAACGACCTATCCCGACGGTCACCAAGAGCAGGACACTTTGGGATTTATCTTATGTGACAAATTCGGGAAATGGACGGGGAAAGGTCAAGGACGCATCAAAGACAACAAATTCCTTTTCCAGCCGAAAGTAAGATTTCCTTTCAATGGCAAATACACCTTTACAGTAACTCAAGGAATGCGAGCCGCCGAAGTTAAAGGAATCAGTGATTTCGGAATCACATTGGAGAATTATCAAGAAGAAAAGAAATAGTTATAGAAGGGGACCAGCCACGTCAACTGTTTTTCTTATAGGCCTTATCAAAATCCAAACGAGCCACTAACGAACGGCCCAGGGTAACTTCATCGGCATACTCGAGTTCCTCTCCCACTCCGATTCCGCGAGCGATAGTTGTCACGGATGACACTTTATCTTTTACATTCTTATATATATAGAAATTGGTCGTATCGCCTTCCACGGTAGCCGGCAATGCCAATATCAGCTCCCGAATCGGCTTTTGATCAATTCGGTCAAAAAGTTCCTGCAATCGAAGTTGGCGTATGCCAATACCATCCATTGGTGAAATCACGCCGCCAAGAACATGATAGCGGCCGTTAAACTGGTTCGTATTTTCAATCGCAATAACATCCCGAATATCCTGAACAACACAGATTACGCCTTCATCTCGTTTTGGATTCAAGCAAATATCGCACACCTCATTGTCAGAAATATTGAAGCATTCCTTACACAGACATACATCCGTCTTCAATTTCATAATTCGCTCTGACAACAATTGCACATCCTCCTTTTCAGATTTAATCAAATGCAAAGCCAAACGCAAGGCGGTACGTTTACCAATGCCCGGCAACTTGGCAATTTCATTTACGGCATTTTCTAAATTTTTTGAATATACAGACAGCATTTTATGAGTTATTCAAAGATAAGCGTGCAAAATTGGTCCGGCAACAGTATTTCGTTTGCCACCTCAAGAATTTGTTCTGCTGTTACAGATTCGATTTCCGCAATACTTTCCTCAATAGTATCCACTTCATCAAAAAACAGCGCCGTATGTCCTAAAGCCAACATTTCATTCAATTTGGTTTCATTGGAAAGAGCCAACTGACCAACGAACTGTTTTTTGGCATAAAAAAGCTGCATGGTTCCCAATTTCTGTTCTCGAATCTTCTGGATTTCCCTGTATATGACATTTAGAGCATGGTCTTTATTGTGGGAATCACACCCAAAATAAATAGCAAACAAGCCCGTATCGGAAAAAGAAGTGTAATTAGCTTCAATCGAATACACCAATCCGAGTTTCTCACGCACACTCATATTCAGGCGAGTGTTCATACCTTGACCACCCAACAAATTGTTCAACAACATAAACGGAACGCGTTTGTCTTCTCTGATAGAATAAGCGGGAGCACCCAACATAACATTCGTTTGTTTGGTTGATTTTTTTACTGTAAGCTCTCGCGGAGAATACTGGGTAAACGGACACCTTGTTCTGGAAATCTCCGGTATGCTCACTTCACCAAAATATCGTTCGCATAAACGCGCCAATTTCTGTATAGAGATGTTGCCAACGGATGAAAGAACAACATTGTTCAACGTATAATTTTGAGCAATAAAGTTCAAAATTTCTTGACGTTTGATTTTTCGGACACTCTGTTTGGTTCCCAAAATATTCTTACCTAATGGATGCCCCGCAAAAACCAAATCCTCAAAATCGTCAAATATCAACTCCGAAGGAGAATCCTTATAGTAATTGATTTCTTCCAAGACCACAGTTTTTTCCTTTTCAAGTTCCTTTTCGGGGAACGTCGAATGGAAAAATATATCGGAAAGGAGTTCGATGGCTCGCGGATAATCGGCCGACAAAAAGGACGTATGGAAATAGGTTTCTTCTTTAGAAGTGGAAGCATTCAAATCTCCACCAACGGCTTCCATACGACTAATAATATGGAAAGCGTTTCTCTTTTCGGTACCTTTGAAAATAGTATGTTCCACGAAATGAGCGAGTCCCATTTGATTAAGAGACTCGTCACGGGTGCCTGCATTAACCAGCACACCAAAATGAGATATGGTAGAATCTGTTTCCTTATGTATTAGGCGAAGACCATTTTTCAGTCTTATAATATTGTGCGGCATTGCTCGATTTTAACCTGTTGAATTGTATTCACAAAATTCACATCGTTCGGCATCGCAATTCTGATATAGTTGTCCGTATATCCGCTCAACTGGTCGTCAACCACTTCACCTTCTACCAAGACGGGCCGAGTTTGGCCATCGCACTGTTCATAGAAAGCCATTTTCTTTGCATGGGAGAGTTCCAGCAAGCGTTCTGTGCGCTCGTGTTTAACGTCTTCCGGGATTTGATCTTCCATCATATTGGCATGTGTGCGCGGACGACGGGAATAGGTAAACACATGCATATAGCTAATCGGAAGTTCTTCCAAGAAATGATAGGTTTCTTCAAAATCCTCATCCGTTTCACCAGGGAAACCGGTAATAACATCGCAAGCCACGCAGGCATGCGGCATGAGCTTTTTAATAAGCAAAACTTTTTCCGCATATTCAGCTGCCGTATAATGGCGACGCATCAACGATAAAATACGATCACAACCGGATTGCAAAGGAATATGGAAATGAGGCATAAGGATTGGCGATTTAGCTACCAAACGTATAATTTCAGGCGTTAGCAAATCGGGTTCGACTGAAGAAATTCGCACACGCTCAATAGCATTTTGCTTAACGATGGCTTTAAGTAACTTCAGCAAATTTTCATTAGTACCTTTACCAAAATCACCGACATTCACACCTGTAAGGTTCACTTCGCGCACTCCGCTGTCCGCAATGTTCTGAATATTCTTCAATACATTCTCTATCGAATCGCTACGGCTCTTACCTCTTGCTATCCACACCGTACAATACGTACAATGATTGTTACAGCCATCTTGGATTTTCAAGAAGGAACGTGTTCTATCCGTCGTAGAATAGGCATCGAAGAAATTCGGAGTTGGTTTTGATTCCTGCTGAAGAATGAAATCCACACAACTCATTTTATTCTGACTACCGAACACTTTTATCACTCCTGACCAACGTTCCAACAATTCGGGTTTCACCGCACTATAGCAGCCTACCACGATAATAGATGCCAACGGATTGTCACGATGCAACTTAGAAGCCATGTTGCGTG
>JAZUEE010000081.1:0-2398 GCA_045639985.1 Bacteroidales bacterium | reverse complement strand
CGCTTTACGATGCAGTATGGTAGCAATTGTTAATGCCACCGTTGCAATTATAAGCCAAAAATATTGTTCAATAACCATAGATTGCTTTAACGATTGCAAAAGTACAAAAAATGGACGAACGTCGTGTCTTTTGGGTTGGCCCTCGCAAGGCACTCATGACAGATCATCTCGCGTCTCTGTACCGCGCTATCGCATCGATACTGCGCTATCGCTTGTATGGGGGTATCAAGATGTGGCCTCTCCGAGGCCCCCATCATTCCATCAATAACCCTCTTTCCTTCTTTCCCTCTTTCCTTCTTTGCTTCTTGCAAACATGCTGTTAAAAAATTTTACTTTAGTTAATATATTGTTAATATAAAATAAAAATATATTTTTGCAGCAGTAAAATATATTGACTATGGAAAATAAAATCATCAACATTAACCCGCTGTGTGACTTCGGGTTCAAGCGCATCTTCGGCACGGAAGAGAACAAGGACGTGCTCATCAGTTTCCTCAACAGTATCCTCTCCGACCAGGTGGGACACATCCAAACCATCCGCTACCTCAATACGGAACTTCTCGGCAGCATGCCTTCGGAAAAACATCTTGTGTATGACATCTATTGCACCAACAATGAAGGCGACAGCTTCATCATCGAGATGCAGCGGGGCAAGCAGAACCACTTCTCCAACCGTATAATATCCTACATCGCCCGAGCCATCAGTCACAGTCTGAAGCGTGGCGACAGGTTGTACGATTTCCCCAACATCTACTCGCTCAACCTGCTGGATTTCAACGCCCACGAGTTTGAGGGAAGCGCCCGCTTCTTCTGGACCATCAATCTTAAGGACGACGACAAAAAAATATTTTCGAGGAAGATCACGATGACATTCATAGAATTGCGTAAATTTGCGGCCCAGGTCAAGGAGGTGTCGGCGGAGGACGAGAAGCACCAGTGGCTGTATCTGTTGAAGAACATCCAGAACATCAGTCGCTCGGAACTGTCCTCTTCGAATCCGATCTTCGACCGGGTGTTTGAAATGTGTAATTACGCCAATCTCAATACTATGGAAAAGGAAGACTACCGAAAGAGTATTTTGGAATACGAAGATGTACAGGATGCCGTTGCCTGCGCCCGCGAGGATGGAAGGGAGGTGGGAAGGATGGAAGGGATAAAAGAAGGAATGGAGAAAGGAATGAAAGAGGGAATGAAAAAAGGTAGAGCGGAAGAACGACGACATGTGGCCCAGAAGTTGATTTCTAAAGGTTTGGACATTTCTTCCATTACGGAAATCACGGGACTATCTAAAACCGAAATTGAAGAACTGATGAATTGATAATTAGAGTGGGGCTTGTGCGTGTGTGCGCGAGCCCCCCTTTTTTTCCTCTTTCACCTCTCACCTTCCTTCCATCTTTCCCTCCTTCAATCATCTAATCATATAATCCTCTAATCAACCAGGAGATTCCGCTTCGCTGACGTTTGCGAAATGGAAGGAGCAATCGAAAAAAAACACGCCGGTATCTACACGGCGTGTTATATTTCTTTCAATAAATCTTTTATTATTTCCACTACAGCACTCGACTGTTTCCTTTACGGATTTGCTCATCGGTAGGGACCATCTGCGTAATCGTGTCAGCACTGGTGGTTACCGGGCGAAGATACGGCTGGCGTGTCGTTTTCTTCGGAGTTTGTTTAGTAGTCGTACGACTTGTTTCGGGGGCAACCACGGCCGTATCCTTCTTCACTTCCAGAGGTTTGGGTTGAGCGGTGCGGACAGGCTGAGATGTTGGAATAGCTGTAGGTTCTGGCGTTGATGTTGACTCCTCGCTTTCGGCAGGCAGCGTGTCTATAGGTACCACGACAGCCTCCGTGGGGGGTTGTGCCGGTTCTGTAGGCACCGATTGGGTACTATGGGAGAGCGCGCCCCAGGTGATGGCACCAGCCACTGCCACGACGCCAACCGTGATGCCAGCAATCTGCAAACCGGAGAGTCCGGCCTTGAGTCCTGCCTTTTTTGCAAAGCTACGCCAGGCGCTTGGTTTATAGGCATATTGCGCTTGATTTGCTTTATCTCGAAGTAGTTGGTCAAAATCTGCCATAGTTTCAGTTATCGGTTTACGTTCATCATTATGTTTTTGAGTCGTGTACGTGCGCTGTTCACATGCCAGGCTGAGGTTCCTTCACTGATGTTGAGTTGCTCGGCAATCTCACGATGTGAGAAGTCTTCGAACACGAACAGGTTAAACACCGTTCGTGTCATTGGCGGCAGTTGTTGTATCAACGCCACCACCTCGTCGGCCGACATCTTGCCAATGGCGCTGTTCACGTCAAAGCCTGTCGAGATGTTCTCCGTTGCCTCATCCAGTTCGGTCGTGTCCACCTTGACGGAAAAGCGTCTCCGGAAATCCAAGGCGGC
>JAZUEE010000080.1:0-16199 GCA_045639985.1 Bacteroidales bacterium | reverse complement strand
CGGCTCAATTTTCTGAAAGATGTCATATACCATAGATTTAACCAAGATTTCCCAATACGACAACATCGAATTTGTGGCGAAGCAGGTGGTTGAGGGATTTATCACAGGGCTGCACAAAAGTCCTATGCACGGCTTTTCCGTTGAATTTGCTGAACATAAACAATATAACACGGGCGAACCTATCCGGCATATCGATTGGAAATTATTTGCTCGAACAGACAAATTGTTTGTCAAGACATACGAGGAAGAAACGAACCTCCGTTGTCATCTTATCATTGACAATTCCTCCTCCATGTATTTCCCAATCCGTGACAAATACTCTTTAGCCAATCCAAACAAGATCTTTTTCTCTGTATATGCCGCAGCCATTCTGATGCAGATTTTCAAAAGCCAACGTGATGCCGTAGGGCTGAGTGTGTTTTCAGATAAATTGGAATTGCAAACGCAAGCCCGCGGCGGCGATGCTCACCACAAAATGATATATCGAGAGCTGGAAAAGATTCTTCAGCCCATTGGCACGGATGTTAAGCGCAACTCAATGGTTACCGATACGTTGCACCAAATCGCCGAACAAATTCACAGACGTTCCTTGGTCATCATTTTCAGTGACATGCTGGAAAGCCAAAAAGACATTGACGAACTTATGCTCGCATTAGGACATCTTCGCCACAACAAGCACGAGGTCATCCTTTTCCACACCTTCGACAGAAGTCTTGAATATGATTTTTCTTTCGAAAACCGCCTATATAAATTTGTTGATATGGAAACAGGCAATGAAGTCAAAGTACATGCCAACAATATTCGGGAATTTTACCAAGATGCCATCCACAAGTATTTTCACGAAATAAAAGTCAAGTGCGGACAATACCAAATAGACGTCATTCCGGCTGATATCACACAAGGTTTCGACCAAATCCTGCTTCCCTATTTATTGAAACGGGCACACACTGTTTAATGGGCTCTCCTAACAACAGCTATCCTCATTTATCCATCACCGATTGGTGTGTTGAAGACCGTCCCCGAGAAAAGTACGCTACGAAAGGGGCATCCTTTCTCAGCGATGCTGAATTAATTGCCATTCTCCTGCGCACCGGCAATTCCAATGAGAGCGCCGTCGATATTGCTAAAAAATTATTACACACATGCGACAATCAGCTCAACAAACTTTCCGACTTAACAACCAAACAGCTTTTGGAAATTAAAGGAATCGGTCCTGCAAAAGCCATCACCCTACAAGCTGCATTTGAACTTGGGCGACGACTACGTTCCGAAAAAGTCGAAGAGCAACAGCACATTCGTTCTGCAGACGATGTTATAGAAATCATGCAAGAACGAATTGCTCATTTGAAACATGAAGAATTTTGGACTATATATCTCAACCAATCATCAAAGATTCTGGACATAGAACAAATCGGGAAAGGAGGGCTTACCAATACAGCTGTGGATTTACGTCTGATCTTTCAAAAAGCACTGGCCCTTGAATCCACACACCTCATCGTTTGCCACAATCATCCTTCAGGATCCACCAGGCCCAGCGAAGCCGATATTCATCTCACAAAACAAATCCGAGAAGCAGCCAATTTTTTCAACATCACATTAACCGACCACATCATTCTGCACAAAGGCAGATACTATAGTTTTAGAGAAAGCGGAGCTCTATAATATTTTGTATTTTTGCCAGTTTTATTTTCTTCAAGCACTCTTTACCAAATGGATTCTATGATTCTATCGACTTCCCAAATTCGAATCTGCGAAAAACACACGATGGACGATTCACCTATATCCTCCATCGATTTGATGGAGGAAGCTGGCACCACGTGTGCAAACGAAATTTCGGACATCCTTTTCCAACGTAACATTGACAATGTTTTCGTTTTTTGTGGAACAGGGAACAATGGTGGTGACGGACTCGTTATTGCCCGGAAACTCATCAAAGACTATTTCGGGGACCTTTCTTCCGTCACCGTTGTCATCTGCCAACACGAAGATTCGCATCCGACACCCGAATTTCAAAAAAATCTTTCCCGATGGAAAAATCTGAAAAGCAACAAAACCAAACTTCTATTTTTCGAAGAAAATAATCCTGTTCATATTCCGGAAACAGCACTCATCGTTGATGCCTTGTTCGGAATTGGATTGAACAAACCGGCGACAGGCATTCATGCCTCTGCCATCCGAACAATCAACGCAAGCGATGCCTATACGGTGGCCATTGACATTCCGTCTGGACTTTTTGCAGACCAACCGACACCGCCAAATGCAGAAATCGTTATTGCCAACACCACACTTTCTATACAATTTCAGAAATTGGTATTCATGCTACCCCAAGCATCTGCATACTACGGTGAAATTCAAAATGTTGACATCGGCATGTACCCACCCGCCGATTTAGATATCCATCAAGAATATCTGTGCCAAGAAAACATCAGGCCTCTACTTCTTACGCGAGACTCCTACGCACATAAAGGCACATTCGGGCATGGCCTGCTCGTTGCCGGCAGCGATGCAATGCCTGGTGCGGCCATCCTTGCCGCCCACGCAGCTATGCGTGGCGGTATTGGCAAACTTACCGTGCATACAACGGACAGGGCCGCCACCGCACTGCCTATCCAACTTCCAGAAGCAATCCTTAATCTTGACGAAGATCCCCATGTGTTTTCCGACTTAGAATGGAGCACTCTACAATCTAACATTAATGCTATCGCGATAGGTCCTGGATTGGGAACGCACGCCAAAACCGTCAACGCACTCAAAGATGTATTGGACACCATACACACACCGCTCATTCTTGACGCAGACGCACTTAACATGTTGGCTGACAATAAGACTTGGCTGGCTTTTCTTCCGCCTCACAGCATTCTCACACCTCATTTCCACGAATTTGACAAATTAGCGGGGAAAGCTGAGAACGATTTCGACCGCATCGAAAAAGCCCGTGCTTTTGCTCAACGATACGAAATCATACTTGTTCTCAAAGGTCATCATACCGTCATCAGCATGCCAGACGGCAGACAGTTTTTTAACTCCACAGGTAATAGCGGCATGGCGACAGCAGGCAGTGGTGACACACTCACGGGACTTCTGCTCGCCTTGCTCGCACAGGGCTATTCTCCTGAAAGCACCGCCTTACTCGGTGTTTTCATTCACGGATTAGCCGGAGACCTCTATGCCGAGGAATTTGGAGAAACAAGTCTTATCGCCTCCGACCTTCCTAAATGGTTCGGCAAAGCCTTTTGCCATCTCCAACGAAATGAATCTGACACCTTATTCAACTTCTAAAATATCAAATATGAGAGCGCTCAAATTATTTTTCATCGGTTTGCTGCTGTTGCCCTTTCTTTGCTCCGCGCAAACTGAAATCAAATTACAATTCAAAGACATCACAGCCGACTCCATTTTCATAAAGACAACAACAGACAACCAGAAGATGGAGAATATTTTATCCAAGTCCTTTAATAAAGAATTGGTGTACAAAAACAAAAAGCCATTGAATCCTGGGATTTACTGGATTTTCAAAGACAGCACCATGTTAGATGCCTTTTTGATTTCATCTCCCCAAACGCAAACTTTCTCTATTCAATTAAGCGACAGCGACCCAGTGTACAGTGGCAGTTCGGAAAATATCAACTACCACATATACGCCAAGAATTTAGACAAATTTGACGAGCGCCTTCGCGATTTAGACCAAGAATACAGTAATGCGCAAAAAAGTATGCCGCAATATATGTTGCGTGTGCTTGCCGATTCGCTCACAGTCAAAGCACAACGCATCAATGCCGAAAAAGAAGATTACCAAAAACAAATCGCTCGAGAAAATCCCGGAACATTACTTGCGTCCATCATTGGTGCCACTATTAGTATTCCCCAACCACCACAAACAACCCTCAATAATCGTTCGCAACTTCAGCAATACTATTTCCAACACTATTTCGATAATTTCCCATGGAACGACCCTCGTATTTTCAAGACCCCCGTTGGTGTTAATAAAATCAAAGAATACTGTTCTCTCATCTACCAATGTAACAATCCCGAATTGGACCATTTCGTTTTAGAAGCCATCCAAACTTCCAAAGTGGACACCGCATCGTATTTCTACTTTTTTGACCAGCTCGAAAAAATTATCGGCGACCATGGATCACCCTATCGGATAGAACGAATATACATTCCCATGCTAAAAGACATGCTAACACTCCCGAAATTACCGGCCTTACGAGAACGTCATTGCAACTATGAATTGCGTGTTATAGACCAAAACAACGTCGGCGACAACGTGTCCAACTTCATCTTCGTCACCAACACTGGAGACACCACCTCTCTGTATGACATTCAAAGCGAGTATCTGCTTCTTTATTTGCAACATCCGACATGTCCGACGTGCCAAAGAGTACGCAAAATGATTGCCGATTTTCCTACTCTCAACAAAGCCATAGCTTCTGGCAGAATGAAAGTACTCACGGTTTATTTTGAAGATGATGCTCAAATATGGAGCGATTTCATTCACTCAACCGAAGCAAATCCCAATTATATGCATGGTTGGAATTTCGACCAAACGATTTTAGACAAAACGCTCTTTGACACCCGCGCAATTCCCTATATGTTCCTTTTAGATAAAAGCAAGAAGGTCATCGTCAAAAATGTCAGTGAAAACTTGTTGGAAGACGAAATCAAAAAACTTAACCTATTTTAATATACCATGCACAGATTTAGCAAATTCATAATCACAGCTATTCTTTGCTGTACTATTCTGCCTACTTTCGCACAATTGGAGCTGAAAGTATCTCTTTCGGGAATCACTTGCGACTCCCTCAAATTGCAAAGTTTCAATTGGAAGAAAAAATCAGGGACAAACCTTGTAATTCCTTTTAATGAAAATGTTGTTTTCAAGCAGAAGGCCTCGGTAAATCCAGGCATATATTGGCTGACAGCCGACACTACTCACATCGCGGAAATCATCCTATCGCCCGAAAAAAAGCAGAAGCTATCCATCCATCTTAATCATTCTGAAGTCACTTTCGACAACAATGCTGAAAACACTCTCTATCAGCAATATCTGATTCAGATGCGCGAATTTAACAAACAACATGCTGCCCTTAACAAAGAATATGAAGAGGCCCGACAACTTCCCGCCTACATGCTTCGCACATTAGCTGATTCGCTCACAGCTCGTGCCCAACGCATCCAACATGCCCGAAGTGCCTACGAGCAAAAAATCATTCAGGAGAACCCAAAAACATTGTTGGCTTCCATTGTGGCAGCCAACATCTCCATGCCAGAAATCCCACTGAATTATTACAACAATCCGTCCAAAATACAGGAGTTTGTGATGCAGCACTTCTTTGACAACTTTCCATGGAATGATCCCCGCATTTTCAACACTCCAATAGCCGAAGACAAGTTCAAAGAATATGTCGATTTCGTATATCAGGTTGACCGTCCGGATTTGGACACTTTTGTCGTGAAAGCCCTCAAGGAGTCCAGTATCAACGAAACTTCCCACCGACTTTTTTTTGAAAGATTGGACAAAGATCTGGGCTACTATATGTCCAATTATAAAGTTGAGCACACCTACATTAAAATGTTGCAATACATTTTAGCCACACCGAATTTGGAAAAAGTTCGTCGGACTTTCTATGAATACGAATTATCCACCATCAACAAGAACCTCAATGGCAGCATTGCCACAGATTTTCGTTTCGTCAATGAAAAAGGTGACACCAGCAATCTCCATTCCGTCCAAAGCGAATATATTCTACTCTTCCTGCATAATCCGACCTGCCATACATGCCGCGAAGTTCGAAACAGAATTGCCAACTATGAGCATTTGAACCAAGCTATTGCAAGTGGAAGACTAAACGTTTTAACCGTTTACATGGAGAAAGACGCAAAAGTCTGGAAGCACTATCTTGAGACTGAAGCCAATCCTTCTTATATGCACGCATGGAACTTTGACACCTCCATTGAGGATAATGCTCTTTATGAAACGCGGACAATTCCCTACATGTTCCTTTTAGACAAAGACAAACGGGTGATCAAGAAAAACATCCTCATCAACGAAATAGAAGATTACATTCAGTATCTGAAAATATACTAGGATTTATTAGCGTCCATTAAAACACGAATGGTTTTCGATTGGCAAAAGGCCATTCGTATTTTGCCGGACACTAATATATTTAATACAAGAGCGGCGCAAGGGAACCTTGCGCCGCTCTCATCATGACTATATATTAATCAACTTAATTAACTAATGCTTTGAGATTGATAACCTGAATAGGATTATTCGGATCATTTGTAATCACTTCCAATGTAGCCTTATTGACACCTGCACGAGAATTTGCCTTAAACGTAACTTTAATTACAGAATTAGCGCCTTCTGGTATTTCAGTAATAGATGCACTCTGTTTGAACATACTGGAAGATGAGGAAAGAGCACGGATAATCAACGGAGATTTTCCTGTATTTGTCAAAACAACATCCACGCTGGATTGACTATTTTTCTGAACCTTACCAAAATCATATTCTGTAATACTATAAGAAGCAACAGGAAGTTTCTTCAATTGCTTTTTCGTCAATTTGGAAAAATCCTCCTTAATATTCATGGCATAATGGATTAGTTTCTTGGCTTCAATGGAGTCATTGGTGGTATAGACAACCATATCTTTCACTTGACCGAAAGCATTTCTTTTGGAAGCATCATATTTAAGGACAATGATTCCTTCCTGACCTGGCTGAAGTTCTTTTCCGAAACTTCTATACACCTCTGAAACACATTCCAATGTATTATTCATTTCGTATGAAACAGGTTTTTTCCAGAAATTACGAACCTTAAATGTATCCAAAACAGATTCTGTATTCAACACGTTATGAGAAACATTCGGTTCAAAGAATCTTGCCATACCATTCGTTTTGGTATAACCTGCTTTTTCAAATTCGGTAGCCGGGCGTTTGAGGACTTCACCTTTGATGAAAATCATGTGTGGGGCCGTATTACTACCATCCGTAAACTGAGGTTCGTTCGTAGTCACGCGAATGTTTTTGTTAAAATTTCCCGGACGATTGTAGGGATTATATGTGGCTTCGATATATCCTTTCTGACCAGGGGCGATAGCTTCCTTTGTGTAATTGGCAGCTGTACAACCACATCCAGGACGGACATTGGTAAGGAGTAGATCTTCCGTGCCAACGTTCGTAAATTCGAATTTACCGGTCACTTTGCCGCCTTCTTCTTTGATTTTACCAAAATCGTGCGTGGTTTTTTCAAATTGGATTTTAGGTTGTGCGTTTCCTATCACACACGCAGCAATCAAAACAAATAATAAACTAAGCTTTTTCATTGTGTATTAATATTTTATAATTGTTATTTTCAAATTAGGGCCGCAAAGATATAATTTTTTCACCCAATTTATTCACATTTATTCCATTAAAATCGCCCGATGACATCATCAGGAAGACAACATTATTCCTATTGATATTCAACAACTTATCTTGCAATTTAGTTGAATCATTATAAACTTGCAAATCATTTCTCCCAAACGATTGCAGAATCATTTCCGCAGTTATTGGAGGAAGTTTTTTCAATGCAATTGCTTCTGGAGAGAAATAGACAATGGCTTCATCAGCATCCTGCATAGCGCCCTCATACTGTTTCAAAAACTCTTCTGTCAGACTGCTAAACGTATGCAGTTCCATACATGCGACCAAATGTTTGTCTGGGAATTGTTCCCGCACGGCGGCAATCGTTGCCTTCAATTTGGAAGGAGAATGTGCGAAATCTTTATAGACTCGGCAGGTTTCGTTTTTGGCTACCAATTCCAGACGTTTCGATGCGCCTTTGAATGAAGCAATTGCCTTATAGAATTGTTCGGCATCCACGCCAACTGCCTCACAGGCATAGCGTGCCGCATTCAAATTCGTCAAATTGTGTTTGCCAAATATCTGCAACGGAACATTGCCAAATTTCGTTTCCAAATAAGAGATTCCATTTTCAATGTGGTAAGGATGAACACCATACGGTTGCTTATTCGTACCCGTAATCTTCTCACTCAATTTTGGAAGAACTTCGTCATCCACGCAATAGATAAACCGGCCATCGGCAGGAATCATATTGGCGAAAATTTCAAACTGTTTCACATAAATATCAAATGTGGGAAACACGTTGATATGATCCCAGGCAATACCACTGACAATACCGATGGTGGGCTGATAAACATGGAACTTCGGCCGTCTGTCAATCGGAGAGGTTAGATATTCATCGCCCTCGATGACCATGATTTTGGCTTCTTCGCTCAACTTCACCATCACCTCAAAGCCGTCCAACTGCGCACCGACCATATAATCACAATCAATGCCGTTTTGCTGTAGCACATGGATAATCATAGATGTAATGGTGGTTTTCCCATGACTGCCGCCAATCACAATACGGATTTTATCCTTGCTTTGTTCGTATAAATATTCAGGATAAGAGTATATTTTTATTCCCAGCTCTTTGGCTTTCAAAAGTTCCGGATTATCAATACGTGCGTGCATACCTAAAATGACGGCATCCAAATCGGACGTGATTCTTTCGGGGTGCCAACCAATAGATGGAGGCAAAATCCCATATTTTTGCAATCGGCCTTTTGCTGGCTCGAAAATTTCATCATCAGAACCGGTAACGGCATAACCTTTAAGATGAAGGGCAATGGCCAAATTGTGCATCGCACTGCCCCCAATAGCGATAAAATGTACTTTCATAGGCGTTTAATGATTTGAGGGGGCAAAAGTACGAAAAATGTTATGTATTTTAAGATATAAACTATGAATTATCAAGTCATACTCCTCAAATTTTCCTTAATTTATATATGTATAAAAGTGTAAGGTTAATGAAAGATTAATATGTATCCTGCACCGTAGGCGCTTGCATTAATACTCCTCCGCGATCTAACGCATATTGACGAATATTCTTGGACATTGGTGTATCGCTCTTGTAAGACAATGCCGTACGCACCGTGGGGTACGTTACTTTAAAATGTGTCATAATCTGCTTTCGAAGACCATGCTGTACAACAATTTGTTTGATTTCTTCCATAAAGAAAATGCAAATGCATTAACAAAACTGCACATCAGGCCCTACAAGTGCGAGAACAAATAAAAACAAAGTGGAGCCATTCCATATCCCACTTTATCCCTGCGTGTGGGCTCGACTCCCCGTCAAATGAATAAAGCAAGAGAACAACCCCACGCAAAGACTATCGCATATAATACGAAATCAATACTACGGAGCAATTCACCTTCTCTTCTTCCTATTTGACTTTTGTGAAGTGTCGAGTTTCACGCAAAGGAAAAAAGCGAAAATGCACTTTGCAAACTAAGAAAACACTTTTTGATTCTTTCAAAAAGCTTGCAAAAATAGAAATTATTTCATCAGACTTGATTACATTTTTTCAACTTCTGCACATTTACTTTCTACATCCCTATCCCATCCATGGGTTCTCCGCACTCGGAAAGTGGAATTGAGTACTATTAATATCATTATCCTATTTTCATTAGCACATTAATTTTGTATTTTCGCGGCTATGAAAAAAACATACTTATTCCTCTTATTATTGATGATTTGCTGCTGTTCTTGCCATCGGCAAGATGTGCAACACTTTTCCGGGACCGCCTTCGGCACCATGTTCAACATCACCTATTTAGGCGAATTATCCCCTACCCTTCCCCATCAGGTAGATTCCGTCTTGGAAGTTGTAAACCGTACCTTTTCCATCTTTGACACAACATCTATGATTTCAAAAATCAATGCCGGAGAAGACGTAACTTTGAATAACGATTTTGCCACGGTATTATCCAAATCTCTTGACATCTCAAAGCAGACTAACGGAGCTTTCGACTGCACCATCCAGCCGTTGATTGAGCTTTGGGGATTTGGACGGAAGAACCAAAAACACATCGTACCACAAAATGAAATCGATGCCGTAAAACAGTTTGTGGGATATCAATCCATACGTATTCAGGACAAAACCGTGATCAAATCTGATCCGCGCATCCAACTCAACTTCAATGCCATAGCAAAAGGGTTTGCGGTAGATAAAGTCAGCGATTTCCTTCAATCAAAGGGTTATAAAGACTGTCTCGTGGAAATCGGCGGTGAGATTGTCGCCCGCGGGACTAAAAACGGCAAGCCGTGGCGCGTAGGCATTCAAGTGCCCACTGAAACATCCGACGGTGCCATTGAAAGCAGCGAGTCTTTCGACCTCAAAGACCGCGCCGTGGCCACTTCCGGAAACTACCGAAACTATTTTGAGGAAAACGGTGTTCGCTACACCCACATTCTCAATCCCGTAACTGGGAAACCCGAACAAACAAACCTGCTCAGCGTCACGGTCATTGCCCCCGACTGTATGACCGCCGACGCGTATGCCACCGCCTTCATGGTACTCGGTTTGGAACGGTCTTTGCAAGTGGTCCGCGCCCACAAAGAACTCGAAGCATGGTTTATATACAGCGATGGAAATTCTTTCAAACTTTCAAAATCACAACGAGAATCTTAGCCCAAATTCTATTAACTATGAAAAACAAACCAACCCAAAAACAATTTTAATTTTTCAATCTAATTTTAATTAAACAACGTGGAAAATCTATCGAAGAAAATATTGGAAGCGCTCGCTTCCGGAAAAAATGAAAAACTGAACTACAAACAGATTGCCGCTAAAGTCGGCATTTACGACAAAAAGGGGCGCGAACAGGTCAAGGAACAAATAGACCGGCTTATTGAGGCCAAACTGATGCTCAAAGCTGGGCGTGGCAAGTACAAGCTCAATTACAAGCAGTTGAGCCACAAGGAGACAAACCGCAACTACGTTATCGGACGCATTGAACTCAAACGCAGCGGTATGGCCTTTGTCATTCCCCAAAACGACCCGAACGACACCCAGGACGAATCCCAATCCGAAGACATCTTCCTGGCCGACGGTAACCTTGGCAACGCCCTCAACAACGACCTCGTCAAGGTGGTATTATTCCCATCTCGCCGCGGCAAACGTCCGGAAGGGCAGGTTGTTGAAGTTATTGAACGCAGCAAAAAGCAAATCGTCGGCACCATCTCCATCAAGAAAGGAGTGGCCTACTTTATCCCAGACAACGCGTTCTACCGTCGTGACATCATTGTTCCCGGACGATTGCTGAAGAAAGCCAAAACGGGCGACAAAGTGGTGGCCATCATCAAAGACTGGCCCAGCGGCACGCGCAATCCGTTAGGGGAAGTCATCAACGTACTTGGCAAGCCCGGCGACAACAACGTAGAGATGCTCGCCATCCTCGCCGAGAACGACTTTCCTGTCAAATTTTCCAAAGAGGTGGAAGAAGAGGCCAACAACATTCCTATTGCTATTCCCGAGCAGGAAATCCTGCGCCGCCGCGACTTCCGCAGCGCGACCACCTTCACCATCGACCCGGCAGATGCCAAGGACTTTGACGACGCGCTTTCGTACGAGAAGCTGGAGAACGGCCTTCACCGCGTAGGCATCCACATCGCAGATGTCACGCATTACGTGCGTCCCGGCTCCCTATTGGACAAAGAGGCCTATACGCGCGGCACGTCCGTGTATCTCGTTGACCGTACCATCCCGATGCTCCCCGAAGCACTATCCAACAACCTCTGCTCACTCCGTCCGAATGAGGACAAGCTCTGTTACAGCGCCGTCTTCGACCTCGACGACAATGCCAAGGTCGTGAAAGAGTGGTTCGGCCATACCGTCATCAACTCCGATAAGCGATTCAACTACGAAGAGGCCCAGCAAATCATCGATACCGGCGAAGGCGAACTTTCCGAAATCATTCTCAAGCTCAACGATTTGGCACAGATAATGCGCAAGAAGCGCTTTGACAACAACGCCATCAATTTTGAAACGGAAGAAGTCAAATTCAAATTGGACGAAAACAGCCATCCCATCGGCGTCTATCTCAAAGTACAAAAAGAGGCCAACTGGCTGATTGAAGAATTTATGCTTTTGGCCAACAAGAAAGTGGCCGAAAAAATCGGGCGAAAACGTGTTACCGGCAAAGCGCCCAATGTTTTCGTTTATCGTATCCACGACAAGCCCTTGGATGAGAAACTCAACATTTTCAAGACCTTTGTCAAGAAATTGGGCTTCGACCTCAACACCAAATCCACCAAAGCGTTTAGCAGCTCATTGAACAACATGTTGGCCGAGCAGAAGGGCAAAGCCGACTACGACATGCTCAGCAAGCTGTCCATTCGCATTATGGCACGCGCCTGCTACTCCACCAACAACATCGGCCACTACGGGTTGGCATTCCCCTACTACACCCACTTCACGTCGCCCATCCGCCGTTATCCCGACATGATGGTGCACCGGCTGTTAGATCATTACATGGCCAACAAGGAGTCCGTCAATCAAGAGCAATACGAAGAATACTGTAAGCATTGTTCGCAAATGGAGCATCAGGCCACCGAAGCGGAACGCACCTCTGTCAAATACAAGCAGGCCGAATACTTGGCCGACAAAGTGGGACAGATTTTCGATGCCACCGTGTCCGGCATTTCCAAATGGGGCATTTATGCGGAACTTTCCGAATCCAAATGCGAAGGCCTCATTCCTATGAGATGTTTTGACGACGACTTCTACTACATTGATGAAGAGAATTACACTTTAGTAGGATTGCATCACGGACGCTCGCTGCGTTTCGGCGACAGCATCAAAGTCAAGGTTATGGCTGTCAATCTGCTGAAAAAACAGATGGACTTTGACATTGTAAGAGACTAAATCACAAATTTCCCTATATGAAACGACTAAGGGGAGACATGGCCAAAGTCATATCTTCCCTTAGTCATTTTTGTTGCGAAGACAACGGACGGAAAAAGCAAACGAACGTTTTGCATCATATTGAAAATAGTTTTCGTCATCTTTGTATGCGGAAAAATAATAGGCTTTGTCCATCCCTGTTGGATTCGAACTCCAACAATTTGCAAATGTTCCCATATTGATAATGGTCTCACCCGCTGCATGGCCTGCCGGCTGCAAACAGAATCCACTGATATTACGTTGGGTATAATGATAATCACCTGGTGACGATGAATTATCGCTACTTTCCCAAAATGGTCCGCCGGATATTTTTCCCAGTTTGAAATCCGTCTCATCAGAAGGATCCATATTTGTCACACACTTACGCAAAGTGTCCCACTCTGATTGCGTTGGTACATGCCAACCTTGAGGACAAATTCCTCTTCGCGGATATAGGAACGACCCGGACATCAAACTCACCGTATCTATGGCTGCAGGAAAATTATATAGTCTGCCAAAAGCATCAACATAATCTTCTGGAGATAGTTTATCGACACTGTCTATAGACTCATAATAATATGGCTTATAATTATTCGTAATTGCAATTTCCTTTTGCAACTCCACTACATCTTGCTGAGGGCTTTCCGTACAACGCATATTTTCCGCCATCCAACATTGGTTGCCAATTTGAACTACTTTATATACGTTGTTCTGATGATCCATAACGGAGACAATCGAATTGTCAACTCCTTGCTCGTTAGGAGCCATGGCACCTAAACATGGATTAGTGGCGGTAGTGAAACTCAGCGTATCTGATCCAAGCACCGTGTCGTTCGTTGTAAAGGCGTAAGCCTGATAGAAGTATGTGGAGTTAGGAGAAAGAGAGTCTATATTGACATTATATGTTCCAATGTCTGCCATATTGATTCCATCTGTTTTATTATCCATAAAATTCGGGTGTTGGCCGTAACGGAAACCGACTTCAACAGCATCATTGTCTCCCAGTCCTTTAACAGTACCATAAAGTGTAGCAGAATTTTTCGTTATGTTATTGGCGCTATCTGCAGACACAGACAGAGCTACAATATCGCGGAGGCAACGGACGGAACATAAGTAAACGCTTGCAATCCCTGTTTCTCGGCTTACGCCTTCTCGGACATTCGTAATACGGCGAATCAACGGATCTTCTGTTGCTTTTGTAGAAGACCAGAAATAAGCATCTGCACCAAAGCCAGAGAAAAACACCCCACTTCCACTAAGTCCTGCGGGAAGAGCACTAAATCCCGTAATATTTCTTTCCTCATAATCGTAATTGTTCGGTCTGCCTAACTCACCTTTTCCTATCCAATCGGCACCACTCACCAATTGGGCTGCACTATTACCGAAATAACCAATTACATCAAGCGTGTCATACGGATACAACGTAAACCATTCCGCATCACTCGGCAAATGCCAACCTTGAGGACATAAATCCGTATTCCACATATACAAACGGCCAAACTTTGCCACATTCACAGACTTGTTATCCGGATCACAATACGAACTTATCGAGTGACCATTTTTGTCCATTGTTGAACGTAAGTTTTCCGCCATCCAACATTGATTTCCAATCTGAACAACTTTATACACATTACCTTCATAATCTTTAAGGGAATCGATATAATTATTTGCACCAACCTCATTATCCATAATATTGGCCACACGACAGGGATTGTTATTCGTAACAAAGTACTTTGTATTACCCCAAATAGTATCTTGAGCATTCTCATACACCATAAAAGTACTATAGTAATACACTTTATTTGGGACAAGGTCTTTAACCATTATTCTAAAAGTACATGGTTCACTTACAAGATTGTCTATCATCTTTATATGCATAAGCGAATCTTTGATTCCATATTTAAAGCCAACGTGAACAGAAGCCTCATTTTGGCAAAGTTCCTTAACGCTTCCGCATAAAACAACCGAATCTTTCGTCAACTCACAGATGCTATCCGTAGAAGTTTCATCCACACAGAAATCACGAACGCAACGTACTGAGAAACAATAATCATCCGTATTATTGGCATTTCGACGGAGTCCTTCATTTTCATAATTAATACGCCTAATCCACACTCCGGTTTGTGATTCCGTCGAAGTCCAAAAATAGGCATCCTTATGCATGCCATAGGAACTAGAGCCATACCAAACACATCCTGCCGGAAGTGCATTAAAGCCTGTAGAGTTGCGATATTCGAATTCATAATCACCAGGTTGTCCCCTATGATTTATTAAAGAATCATCCAAAGTCTCCCAAGCATTTCCACCCACCAATCTGGCGACACCTTCGCCCAAATAACCTGTATTATTATTACCACCAAAAAGCAATTCTAACAATCTTAACAAATCAAGCCAATCAAGCTGTTCCCCGTCACTCAAGAAGGGTTCTTCAGAAGAATCATAAGGGAACAAATCAAACCAATCCTCATCGCTCGAAAGGCGCCAACCTTTAGGACATGCATTCAAAGCCGAATTCCAAGAGTACATATAGCCGTATTGGGGCACATTGGATGCAACATTGGCAGGTGCATAACGACCGCTAATATTTTCGCCATACATATTCTTTGTACTACGCAAATTCTCAGTCATCCAACACAGATTGTTGATTTTAATGACTTTATAAACATTCCCCTCGAAATCTTTCACAGAGTCAACGACATTTTCTACTCCTATTTCATTGTCTCGAATATGGTCAACCACACACTCATTATCATAAGTAGTAAAATTTAATGTATCACCATATACCGTGTCAGTCTGGGTTGCGGAATAAGCGACGTAATAATAAGTAGTATGCAGAGAAAGCGCATTGATTCCACATTGAAATTCTTGAGGTGAAGTTATCTTTTCTCCAAAAATCTGAGTGTGTTCCAAAATGTTTTTTTCAGTACCATATTTAAAGCCAACATTTGTCGAGTCAGCCTCTCCCAAACACACTACCGTTCCATACAAGTCCGCATGGTTTGCCTTCACATTTTTGGCTTCATCTGTTAGCACCTTATGTTTTCCAACAACAAACTGAACATTTCCCGCATACACCGTATCATTATACATAGTAATGATATAAGCGCGGACATAATTTTTGGCATCCCGATTTAGATTCATAACGACCTTGCTATAAGTATTGGTTTCCAGTCCGTCATCTTCGCCCAGGACTTTAGTATCGGCAAACGTCGGCACCTCGTTCTCAGTGCTGTATAAAAAGCCCTTTTCGACTAATGGGACGTTGGACGGATTCGCGAATGCCGCATGGAAAGTCACTGTTTGATTTTGAATATCCGTACATTCCTTTGTCGTATCCGTCGGCATAATCAATGTTGTAAAGTCCTTCACATTGGCAGCATACACCGTATCCCTAAATTCTGTAATCACGGATGAGCGGAC
>JAZUEE010000079.1:0-3885 GCA_045639985.1 Bacteroidales bacterium | reverse complement strand
CTGTTTGTCCTATCGAATCGCGAACGTGCCGCCTTTTTTTACAACGACCTTGAAAAACTTTTAGACGACCACAATGTACCTCTTCCCAACAAAAAGGTGCACTATTTGCCGTCTTCCTATAAACGAGCACACACTTCCTCTGAAATTGATAAATCCAACGTCAAACTTCGCTCCGAAATCATCAACAAGATTTCCAACCATCCCAATTGTCCATACATCATTGTAACTTATCCGGAAGCCATTGCTGAGAAAGTGGTATCCCAACAATTTTTGAGCAATAACTCTTTCTCTATCAAGCAAGACACAGAAATTCCCACCGACATATTCCTTCAATTTCTTTATGAATTCGAATACTGCCAGGAAGAATTTGTGTTTGAACCCGGCCAATTCGCCTGGCGTGGCAGCATCTTCGACATATTTTCCTTTTCGGAAGAATATCCCTACCGCATAGAATTGGACGGTGACCGCGTGGAATCCATCCGCTTTTTCAATCCTGAAACACAACTATCGTTGCGCGAGGAAACGGAAATCCACATTATGCCCAAAATCGTTTCGCATCATATTGAAGAACAACGGATTTCCCTTTTTGACTTTCTGCCAGACAATACGACCCTGTGGTTGGACAATGCCAAAGATATTGCTTCACAAATCTTTCACTTGCACAAAGCCGTTGCGGAAGAGTATGAAAGCACCGCCGACACAGAAGGGAACCTGTCTGTGGATGATCTGTTTATCAAACGGCAAGATTTCGACAAAGCCCGCGCCGCGCACACCTGCTGTCTTATTAATGACACCTCTGACACGCCGGTCGGCCTCGCCATCGACTTCCAGCAAAGCCCGCAAAACAGCTTCGGACGCAGTTTCGACTACCTGCTTTTGGAATGGATAGACAATCTTGAAAAAGGTCTTCAAAACATCTATTTGGCTGAAAATCAGTCACAGTTGGCACGACTTTCCAAAATCATGGTCGATTTATTGGGCAAATACAACAAGCACAATGCCACCAACTTCACCATTGAACAGTTATACCAGCCCATCCGATACATTTTACATGAAGGTTTTCGGGATGAAGACAACAAATTAGCGGTTTATACCGACCATCAGTTCTTTGAAAAGAACGAGCGCATCGTTATTCGCGACCGATACAAGAAAAGCGAGGCCTTCACGCTGAAAGAGATTTACGACCTCCAGCCCGGAGATTTCGTCGTGCACATCGACTACGGCATCGGTGTCTATCAAGGTCTTGAAAAAACAGAATTGAACGGCAAGGAGCAGGAAGTCATCAAGCTGACCTACAAAGACGGCGACATACTATACGTCAGCATACATTCTCTACACAAAATCACAAAATACGTTGGCAAAGACGGAACCGCGCCCACGCTGCATCGAATTGGCTCCGGTTCCTGGGAAAAGCTCAAAGAAAAGACCAAGAAGCGCGTCAAGGAATTGGCCATCGACCTCATCAAGCTCTATTCCCAACGGAAAGCCCGCAAAGGGTTTGCATTCTCTGCCGACAACTACATGCAAACCGAGCTGGAGGCATCGTTCATCTATGAGGACACTCCCGACCAGATAAAGACGCTGGCGGATGTGAAAGCCGACATGGAAAGTGAGCATCCCATGGACCGCTTGGTTTGCGGAGACGTCGGATTCGGCAAAACGGAAATCGCCATCCGTGCCGCCTTCAAAGCCGTATGCGACAGCAAACAGGTCGCCGTGTTGGTTCCGACCACGGTGCTTGCCCTGCAACACTATACGACCTTTTCAGACCGACTTTGCGACATGCCCTGCAAAGTGGAATACGTCAACCGGTTCAAGACCAACAAGCAAATCAAAGAGACCTTGCAGCGGCTAAAAGAAGGCCAAGTTGACATTCTCATCGGCACGCACCGACTGCTCAGCAAGGACGTGGTATTCAAGAATCTCGGGCTACTGATTATCGATGAAGAGCAAAAATTCGGAGTAGCCGCCAAAGAAAAGCTCCGCGAGATGCGCGTCAACGTGGACACACTCACCATGTCGGCGACACCGATTCCCCGCACGCTGCAATTTTCCCTTATGGGCGCGCGCGACATATCCGTCATCACCACTCCCCCACCCAACCGCCAACCGATACAAACCGAAGTGCACGTCTTTGACGAAGACATTCTGCGGGAAGCCGTCCAATTTGAATTGGACCGACACGGGCAGGTTTTCGTCGTACACAATAAAATCCAAAACATCAAAGAACTTGCCGGGCTCATTCAACGGCTCGTTCCTTCGGCCCGTATCGCCATCGGGCACGGTCAAATGGAAGGCGACGAGTTAGAACGCATCATGACCGACTTCATCAATCATCAGTTCGACGTGCTCGTCTCCACCACCATCGTCGAATCCGGTTTGGACATTGTCAATGCCAACACCATGATTATCAATGATGCGCAAAACTTCGCCCTCAACGTCCTACACCAGCTCCGCGGGCGCGTGGGACGCAACAACCAAAAGGCCTTCTGCTACCTCTTCACAAAACCCTTTGACACACTCAACGACCAAGCTCGAAAACGGCTTCAGGCCATCGAAGATTTTTCCGAAATCGGCAGCGGCATCCAAATCGCCCTCCGCGACTTGGACATCCGCGGCGCTGGCAACATCCTCGGCGCCGACCAAAGCGGCTTCATCAATGACATCGGCTACGAAATATACCAGAAAATTCTCAGCGAAGCCATCCAGGAAATGAAAGACGCCGACTTCGAAGAACCCGAAATGGCGGACAACTCCAAACTGCTGATTCGCGAATGCGTGTTGGAAACCGACATCGACGCCCTTTTCCCCTCCGACTACGTCAGCAGCGTAAGCGAACGTATGAGCTTGTACAAAGAATTAGAGGCCATTAAAGAATTGGACAAACTGGATCTTTTCCGCAAAAAAGTCGTTGACATCTTCGGCCCCATGCCCAAACAAACACAGGAACTGCTACAAACCATTCCGCTTCGACTTGCCGCAGGAAGATTGTATTTCGAGAAAATCATTCTCAAGAAAAACACCTTCACCGGATACTTCATCGGCAATTCCTCATCCAAATTCTACCAATCCGATGCGTTTGGACTCATTTTGAATTTCATGCAGGCCAATCATCCGACCATACAGCTCAAAGAAGTCAACAGCAAACTACACTTCATCATCCACAATGTTCCCACCATCAAAGCAGCTTTACATTGGATGGAAAGAATGGAAAAAGCTTTGTATTCGGGACAAAAATAGCATCTCCTTATATGGACTTTTTTTACTATCTTTGCGCGCTTTTTTTGTAAAATTTATTAATCAGTTCGCTGATTACGATTCACAGATCACAAAATACTATTATCATGATAAATATAACATTGCCTGACGGCTCAGTTAAACAATTTGAACAAGGAGTCACCCCGTACGAAGTGGCTCAAAACATTAGCGAAGGTTTGGCCCGCAACGTACTGGTTGCCAAAGTCAATGACCAAATGGTGGAATTAGACCGTCCCATCAACGAAGATGCCAACCTGACCCTTTATACATGGAATGACCGCGAAGGTAAAGACACCTTCTGGCACAGCTCCGCCCACCTCATGGCAGCTGCCATCGAAGAGCTCTACCCCGGCGTGAAATTCGGTATCGGACCACACATCGAAACAGGTTTCTACTATGATATCGACTTTATGGATTACCCCATCTCCGCCGATGATTTTCCTAAAATCGAAGAGAAGATGAAGCAACTGGCATCCCAAAAGATCCGTTTCATCCGAAAGGACGTTTGCAAGAAGGATGCCATTGACTATTTCACCAAGAAAGGTGACGAATACAAACTCGAACTTATCGACGGTTTGGAAGATGGCAACATCACATTCTACGAAAGCGGCGCATTCACGGATCTTT
>JAZUEE010000078.1:0-12101 GCA_045639985.1 Bacteroidales bacterium | reverse complement strand
TCCGACTCATCCGTGACGGCATCGTCATCTATACTGGGAAATTGGGCTCTCTACGCCGCTTCAAAGATGACGTTAAAGAAGTTGTATCGGGCCAAGATTGCGGTTTGAATATTGACGGCTGCAATGATATCAAGGTGGGAGACATCATCGAAGGTTACGAAGAATACGAAGTTGCATATAACGCTAAATAAACACTACAATGGCTGAAAACAAACTCTATAAAATCGGCATCACCCATGGTGATATGAACGGAATTGGCTATGAGGTCATCATCAAAGCCCTAAACGACAATAAGATGATGGAAATATGTACGCCCATCGTTTATGGATTATCTAAAACGGCCTCCCTTCACCGCAAAACATTGGACATTCAGGATTTTTCCTTCCAATTCATCAAAAATACAGAGCAACTCTCCGTAAAGAAGCCCAATCTCATCAACCTATACGAGGAAGAGGTCAAAGTGGACATTGGGACTTCCACCAAACTTGCCGGACAGATGGCTGAACGGGCATTATATGCCGCGGGTCGTGATTTGAAAAATAAAAATATCGATGCCGTCGTCACCGCGCCCATCAACAAAAACAATATCCAATCCGACAAATTCGTATTTCCTGGTGAAACTGAATTTTTCGAGCATTATTTTGGTGGAAGCACGTACTCCGCCCTTATGATGATGATTGCCGACGAACTCCGCATCGGCTTTGTCACCAATGATATCCCAACGGCTAAAGTAAGTTCTGCATTAAGCAAAGATTTGATTTACAAAAAATTGAAAATCTTGGATCACACCTTGCGTCAAGATTTCAATATCGCCAATCCGACTATTGCCGTTTTGGCCTTTAATCCACACGCAAGCGATGAAAGTTTGGTTGGAAAAGAAGAAGCCGAACATATTTCGCCAGCCATAGAACTGGCTTTCCAAGAACATATTAACGCTTTTGGTCCATTCCCAGCCGACAGTTTTTTCAGCACCGGACATTATCGGAAATTCGATGCTGTATTGGCTATGTATCATGACCAAGGAATGATCCCTTTCAAACTACTAACTAACGAAGGTGTGAACTATACCGCCGGACTTCCCATTGTACACACGGCGCCCGCACACGGGACGGCCTACGATATTGCCGGTAAAAATGCTGCCGACTGCCAATCTATGCGTAATGCTATTTATTTGGCCGTTGACATTCTCCGAAACCGACAAAACGGATAACCACAATCTCTCCTGTAGTACCTACTCTAACGGGTGCACCGGAACCACCCAATCCCGAAGTAACATAATATTGGGTACCTCCAACTTTTCGATACCCATAATATAATTTATTGTTAAACAGACTTTTAGCCCATTGAAAAATATTCATCGGGAAGAGTTGTCCGTTATGCGTATGTCCAGAAAGTTGTAAATCAACACCACACTCCTCAGCCGGTTTCAAGTCAATCGGCCGATGGTCCAACAAAATAGAAAATTGGCTTTCATCCACAGAAGACATCAATTCGGGAAGAGATTTTCTACTATACAATCTCGAGCTATCCGAACGCCCAATTAACGCGACCTTATCATTCAACAAGACAACCGTGTCTTCCAACATATTAATTTTCAAATAATCATAAAGATACTGAACACGCGGATCCTCATTGTGTGAAAATTCGTGGAACGATTCGTGATTACCCTGAATCGCATAAACACCTTGAGCGGCTCTTAATTGACGCAGCACAGAAGCATATCCCAAGGGGACAACATCCCGCCAATTAATCACAAACTGGTCCCCCAAGAGCAAAACCACGTCTGGGTTTAGAGCATTAATCGTCTTGACATTTTCTTGCAAAAGTTGCGGAGTCATCGTGCCCAAATGCAGGTCACTGACCGCAACTATCGTCCAATTTGGCACATCTTTATCCGTTTCAATGGCCAAATTCACAATTTTCGGTTTGGTAAAATGGTAAAGTCCGTAACCTAACAAAGAGATTGACAAAACAAAGGCAAACGGCAGAAAGAATTTCCGTAATTGAAGCATCCAACATTCACTTTTCTTCCTCCACGGCCGAACCAAATAGACACTGGCTCGAAAAACATCCAAACCGAAAAGCGATAGGGAAAAATAGATGACGAACGTCAACCACAGAAACGCCACCGTTTGAAAGGGCAGAATCCAACTTCCCATATTGAAAATACGAAGAAACAGCACGGGTATAAATAATAGGGACATTCCGATACTCAAGCCCACAGAAGCTCTATACCATCTGCTCTTAGGGGTAAACACTTGTCTTATACGAAACAAGATATACACGAGAACCGCAAGATAGGCCGCCAAAACTGCACAAAGATGTAAAATTCCGTATAACATAGCTTAAACAAAAAGAATTATGCTAACGCGGAAAACGGCAAAATATTTTTTGTCATACGATTATTAGGAGAAATTAACTTTCATTCTAATAATAACACGTTCAGATATTTAGAAAGATTTTTAATAAAGCAGGCAGAAAATCAAAATTATTATGTACATTTGCGACCTTGATTTTTGGAGGAAAAATGCGCTGGAAATCAAGAAAGGAAAGCGCTGAATTTTTTCGCATTCCTTAAGGTTATCAACACGACAATAAACTTAATCACATAAAATATGAAGAAAATACTTGCCATCAACCCTGGTTCTACCTCTACCAAGATTGCTATCTTTGAGGGAAACGAACAAGTTTATGTAAAAAACATCAAGCATTCCACGGAAGAAATTTCCAAGTACGCCACGATTGCTGACCAGTATCCGTTCCGCAGAGACGTTATCATCTCCGAACTGGAAGCAGCCAATGTGGACCTCAAAACCATTGACGTCATTATGGGTCGAGGTGGTTTAATCAAACCGCTGAAATCTGGTGTTTATAGAATCAACGACTTGATGATCCAACATTTGAAAGAAGGTTACAACGGCCAACATGCCTGCAACCTTGGCGGTTTGATTGCTAAGAGTCTTGCCGACGTCATCGGTCTCCAGGATGCTTATATCGCCGACCCTGTGATTGTTGATGAATTCAATGACATCGCACGTATTTCGGGACATCCCGCTTTCGAGCGCAAATCCATTTTCCATGCTTTGAATCAAAAGGCCATCGCCCGCATGTATGCTCGCGATAACGGCAAAAAATACGAAGACCTCAACCTCGTGGTCTGCCACATGGGCGGAGGTGTCAGCGTGGGCGCACACGAAAAAGGCCGTGTTATCGATGTTAACCAAGCATTAGACGGAGAAGGCCCGTTCTCACCTGAACGTTCCGGTTCCCTCCCTATGAATCAATTCCTGGATGCTTGTTTCAGTGGCAAATACACCAAAGAAGAAATGCACAAAATATTGGTTGGAAACGGCGGTTATGTCGGTTATTTCGGCAGCAACGACGCTTACGCAGTGGAAAAAGCCGCTATTGCAGGTGATCCCAAAGCCGACATGCTCGAAGAAGCATTCGCATACCAAGTTGCCAAACAAATCGGTGAAAATGCTGTCGTTCTCAAGGGAAAAGTGGATGCCATCATCCTTACCGGCGGTATCGCCCACGGAAAACCCGTCATCGCCCGTATCAAACGCTACATTGAATGGATTGCCCCTGTCGCAGTTTATCCTGGCGAAGACGAAATGGCCGCTATGGCCCTCAACGCCAATATGATTATCAATGGTGAAGTAGAAGTTCAAGTCTACAAATAATGAGAATTGCACTCTACAGCCGTCAACGCGGCGAAGAGGAAATGCAGTTTACTTATACTGTCATCGAATACCTTCATCAACAAGGATTCGAAATAATACCACATTGCAACTGCCGCGCCTGCGACAGTTGCAATGCTTTTTTCAGCAGCCACCAAGAGCTGGCCGCCAACATGCCCGTTGACTTCATGATTTCCATCGGAGGCGACGGCTCCTTCATTGATGCCGCCAATCTGGTCGGGGAGTTGAATATTCCTTTAGTCGGTATCAATACGGGACGCATCGGATTCCTTTCCGGTATCAAAAAGGAAAATTTCCGAGAATGTATTCAAATGCTATGCAAACAACAATTCTCTTTGGAAAAACGCTTTTTACTGCATTTGGACAGCAGCCAACCCGTGGATCTTCCCAACACATTCGTTGTCAATGACATCACCATTCGAACTACCGATACGGATTCCATCAACGCCATTACCGTTTGGGCCAACGACCAGAAGATAAACACCTATTGGGGAGACGGCCTCATTATTGCCACGCCGACAGGTTCCACAGCGTATTCCATGAGCTGCGGCGGACCGATTCTGCACCCGCAATCACAAGTTGAAGTCCTCACCCCCATCGCTTCACATTCCCTCAACGTGCGGCCTTTGGTCATTCCCGCCGATGCGCCACTGACCGTAGAAGTCCAAGCCAGAAGCGGATTTTATTCGCTCAACATTGATACGCAAAAAATCATCTTAGAAGAAAAAGTGAAGCTTTTCATCCGCAAAGAAGACTTCTTCATCCAAACCGTTCTTTTTGAAAACAATAATTTTTACGACGTCATCCGTGAAAAATTACTGTGGGGCTTGGACAAACGAAACAAATAGACAACAACAATCTATTAATCAGCATTTTATTGTAATTTCATCTTCGCTTTAGATTTTCTAAAGGGAACAATCTTTTCATACATTTTATCAACAAAAATTTGTTTATTATTCCACCGAAAGTCCTAAAATACATACTTTGAAATGTTGTATTTTTGTGGCTTTCGTAGTAATTATACAGCAAAATGAAGTATCTTCAAAGCATTATCCGCATAATACTAATTATCAGCGTATTGGTGATAATTGTTTTGGCTATAGTAGAGATGCCGAAAAAAAGCTGCGAAAGTATTCAAGCCATTCCCCACACCCAAAATGAGAGCGTCATTTTAGCCCAACATGAAGTTGAAGCTCTTTTGAAAAAAGCAGGAATACAAACGATAGGGAAAAAAATCAAAGAAATTGACCTGCCGGCCATCACGGAATTACTGCAGAAAAACCCTTACGTCAAAGAAATCAATTTCGTCCATTTTGCCGGTTCCAAATTGGTAATCGACTACACCTTGCGAAATATCATCCTGCATGTTTATACCAATGACGGAGACCAATATTTTGTTGATGATGAGGGGGCTCTCATGCCTTACACAAACAAGATTCAAGACTTCCTATTCATTGCCAACGGCAATATCCACCAACATTATAAAAGTGGGGACACCGCCAAAAAGGAACTCGCCTCAATAGTGGAATTGGCCAACCTGCTCAATTCAGATGCTTTTTACAAAGCACAATTTAGACAGATTTACCGAAACGAGAAAAACCAAATCGAATTGGTTTCAACAATCGGAAACCAAATCATTTTATTTGGCAATATGGATAACGCAGAAGAGAAATTGGACAATCTAAAGCAGGTTTATCAGAACGGGATATCACACAAGGGTTATGACCAATATGCTCAATTAGATGTAAGATATAAAAACAGAGTTGTCGCACAACATAGATAAACAAAATAATATATGGGTAAAAACAATACAAATGCTATGAATATGATAGTCGGATTGGACATCGGAACAACTAAGATTGCCACCGTTGTCGGCTATCGCAACGAAAACGGACAAATAGAAGTTATCGGGCACGGATTGAGCGAATCCACAGGCGTGGAATTTGGAGAAATCCGCAACATCAACCATACCGTTGACGGCATTCTCAAATCCAAGGATATTGCCGAACAACGGGCCAACTGTGAAATCAATAACGTTTACGTAGGTATTGCCGGTCACCATATCAAGACCAGCAAATACAACCATCACCTTTATCGTTACAATAAGAAATCCCCTATTTCACAAGAAGAGATTGACAATCTGAAAGAAGAAATCTTCCAAGTCGTGGTTTCTCCTGGTGAAAAAATCATCGACGTCATACCCCAACGATATTTCATCGACAACGTCCGCGAGACCTTTGAGCCCGTGGGCGAACTCGGCAACGAAATCATCGGCACCTATCAACTTATTACAGGCAAAGAATCCGAAATCGAACGAATCCTGCTTTGCGGAGAAAAATCCAATCTGAGACTTAACGAAATCATCCTTGAACCAATTGCCTCCGGTCTTGCCTGCCTCAGCGAAGAAGATAAACAAAGAGGTGTTGTATTGGTTGATATCGGCGGCGGCACCACCGACATGATAATCTTCATTGACGGCAGCCCCGTATTTACCAAAGTCATACCCATCGGAGGGAACGTCGTCACGAAGGACATTGCCCAAGTATGCAAAATCTCCTTCGACGTTGCGGAACAGCTCAAAATCAAACACGGCACCTGCGTGGTGGACAAAAGCAATGCCAGCAATTTCATCACGATTCCCAAAGGACACGGATTGGAACCTATCCAGATAAACGAAAACTACCTGTCCCAAATCATCCACTGCCGCGTGCAGGAGGAAATCCTAAATACCATCAAACAGGAAATCGACAATTCGGGTTATAAAGACAAACTGTACGCAGGCCTCGTACTAACAGGCGGCGGCGCCAATCTTCGTCACATCAAAGAACTCTGCGAATACACACTGCAGTTAGACACCCGTATCGGTCTTCCGGAATACGGTTTCTCCCGAAGCATGTCTTCCGACCTCAAACAGCCGACCTTTGCCACGGCTCTCGGGTTGCTCAAATACGGAATCGAAACGGAAGAGCACAATTCCGGACGAACAGATTTCGAAAACTATTCAACCAAAGAAGACAACGGAAACAGCAAAACCTTTGATAGCAAAACCGACAAACATTCCAATGAACCCAAATGGGGATTTCTCTCCAAAGTTCACGATTGGATGATAACACTTCTTGATAGAGTATCCTAAAACCAAAACCATAAACCCAACCTTAGTTAAGAATAATTGTAAAACACGAATATGACAGATAAAATCGAATTCACCCCTGATTACGGAGCTAAAGAAAACTCCTCCATCATTAAAGTCATCGGCGTCGGTGGCGGCGGCAGCAATGCAGTAAAACACATGTTCAGCGAAGGTATTGTTGGAGTTGACTTCCTTGTATGCAATACTGACCAAGGTCACTTGGAAAAATGCCCAATCCCTGACAAATTGCAATTGGGCCCAGGCCTCGGTGCAGGCGCCAAGCCCGAAATCGCACGACAATTTGCGATGGAAAGCAAAGAGAAAATTCAGGAATTCATTGGCAAAGAAACCAAAATGCTCTTCATTACTGCCGGTATGGGCAAAGGTACCGGAACTGGAGCTTCTCCCGTTATTGCCGAAGTCGCTCACGAAATGGGTATTCTGACTATTGGCGTAGTAACCTACCCGTTCCGCTTTGAAGGTAAAAACCGCCAAAAACTGGCCGACCAAGGAATCAGCGAATTATCAAAATATGTAGATTCCCTAATCGTGGTGAAAAACCAAAACATTCTTACCTATTATAAAGACCAAAGCATGATGAAGGCATACGGTTATGCCGATGACGTACTCAAAAACGCCGTTAAGTGCATAGCTGAGCTCATCACTATCGACTATGGTCAAAATGTTGACTTCAACGATGTTCAAACGAGCATGAAGGAAAGCGGTCGCGCTATGCTCGGCATTGCTACCGCCAGCGGCGAAAACCGTATTGAACGTGTGGTCGATGACGCCCTCAACTGCCCACTTCTGGATACGACAGTTATTAAAAATGCAAAGAACTTCCTGTTCTTCATCAGTTATGGTCCTGATGCAAACTTCTCTGCCGAAGAGTTAGAGCAACTCACCGACCGATTCTATGATTTGCAAAGCGATGATGCCGACATCATCTGGGGCCAAGGCCTTGACGAATCTTTGGGCGATGCCATCAAACTCTCCGTCATCATTACCAACTTCAACAGCACAGAAGAATGTAAGGATTCTCATACTATCATAACAGAAAATAATGATTTAATTTCTACCACTCAAAAAATAGGCAAAACCATCATTGAAGACATACCGACAGCTCAAACATCGTATGAGTCCAATGATTTGGCTTCACTCATAAGTCAGGACGCACCCGTTGCCGAACAAACGGCAAAACGTCCCGTCAGTGAGCCCGCTGCCAATGTCTTTGATTTCGAAAACGACCAAATAATTCAAAAAACCGTTGCCGAAGCACCAAAGGCAAGTCAATTTGGGAATGGCCCACAACGAATTGAAGAGGAACGCAACCCTCTCTATTCTTCCGAAAAAGAATTCCATGATATTGTGGACACACCTGCTATATTTCGTATGAACAACAATCGTGCAGCTACCATGACCGCAGCCACAGCTACCGCTACGATGGAAGCTCATCCCACTTACGAAGTAGCCAATGACATGCACGAGTTCTTTTTAGATATCGCTGACTAATCACCTCTATTGCGGAAAGACTATAAAAATGGTACAACGCCTCCTCACTATTATCGGTGACTATTTCATCTTTTTACGACAAGTTTTCTCCAAACCGGAAAAATGGTCCATCTTTTTCAAAAAGCTGATGGATGAAATGGACGCTATGGGTATCGGCTCCATGCTGATAGTCTGCATTGTATCCATTTCCATGGGTAGTGTGATCACCACCCAGACCGCCATGCAGATTGAAAGCAGCTGGATTCCAACCTGGACCGTAGGGTTCGTATCCCGAACATCCATTGTAATGGAACTTTGTCCTACCATCATCAGTCTCCTTTTGGTTGGGAACCTCGGTTCGCGCATTACGGCAGAAATAGGAAGTATGCGCGTCACAGAACAAATCGATGCTTTAGAAGTGATGGGCATCAACCCCGCGTCACACCTTGTTCTTCCTAAGGTCATTGCTTCCCTGATTGTCAATCCCGTACTGATTATATTCAGCATCTTCTTCGCTATCCTTGGTGGTTATCTTACCGTCATCATAACAGGATGCGTTTCTCCTTATGATTTCATAGACGGTCTTACCTACTGCTTCCGCGTATATGACATCATCTATGCCATTACAAAAACATTTGTTTTTGCCTTCATCATGTCCTCCGTTTCTTCATTTTACGGTTACCGCATAGAAGGTGGCGCATTGGAATTAGGTAAAGCCAGCACGGAAGGAATTGTCGTTTCCAGTTTTCTGATTTTGGTCATCAACGTCCTCATCACCCAAATAATGCTGTAACATGATAGAAATCAAAAATGTATCAAAATATTTTGGGAACAAACAGGTGCTATTCGACATCAACACTTGTTTTGAAGAAGGCAAGGTAAACCTTATCATCGGGCGCTCCGGATCAGGAAAAACCGTAATGATGAAATGCCTTGTCGGGCTATATTCACCCGAAGAAGGGGAAGTGTTATACAATGGGCGCGACTTTCACCACCTGCCCGTTGCCGACCAGCGCAAGCTACGCGCAGAAATGGGCATGGTATTCCAAGGTTCCGCTCTTTTCGACTCTATGAACATACAGGAAAACGTCATGTTTCCGCTGGATATGTTTACCAATATGGGTGATGCGGAAAAATTAGAACGAGTAAATTTTTGTCTTGAACGTGTGGAATTGCACAATGTGAACAAACTATATCCTGGAGAATTAAGTGGCGGTATGAAAAAACGTGCCGCCATCGCACGCGCCATCGCCTGCAATCCACGATACTTGTTTTGCGATGAGCCAAACTCCGGACTTGACCCCAAAACATCGCTCACCATTGACGATTTGCTAATTGACATCACGCATGAATTCGGCATAACCACTATCGTGAACACCCACGACCTCAACTCCGTAATTACCATCGGGGAAACCATCTCCTACATATACGAAGGCCGACTCGCCTGGCGCGGAAACAGCAACAACGTCCTGACCTCCGACAACGAGCAACTCAACAGCTTTATCTTCGCCCAACCTCTCACTCAACGCATCCGTCAAAATCTTTAACTATGATTCTTCTCGACATTCTCCTTCTGATTTTTATCGGATGGTTTGGTTTTCTTGGTTTCAAAAACGGACTTATCTATGAAGTGGCCTCTTTGCTGGCACTCATCCTCGGTTGCTGGATTGCCTATCATTTTTCAGATGGCATCGCTATGCTGATAGTTGGTACGCACCTTGCCAAACCCATCGCCATGATTTTCACATTCATAGTCGTTCTACTACTTATTCGTTTCGCCGGCCGACTCTTAAGCAAAATCGTCAAACTCACCATCCCCGCGAGTATCGACCATATTTTCGGTCTATTATTCGGCATTGGCAAAGTAGTAGTTACAGCCAGCGTTCTACTTTTCATTCTTCAAGATATTGACAAGAAAGAAATACTTCTAAAAAAAGAAACCAAAGAAAAATCTATTGCTTATCAATACGTTGAACCCATTATTCCCAAAGCAATGAACTGGGAATCTGCCTTAAACATTCTTCCTGAAAAAGACTGAGGAAGCACGATAAACCGTAATTAGCCCATAGTTATGCCAACAATACAAGAAATTAAAGATGAACTTGTCAGCGAATTTGAATTATTCGATGACTGGATGGACAAATACAACTACATCATCGAATTAGGGAAAGAACTCCCCATGATTGAAGACCAATATAAGACACCCGAATTTTTGATTGAGGGTTGTCAATCGCAAGTATGGCTTCACGCCGACTATCAAAACGGCACTATCGTTTTCACTGCCGATAGCGATGCCATCATAACCAAAGGCATCGTTAACCTGCTAATCCGTGTTTTTTCAGGACGCACACCTCAGGAAATCATCGATGACGACCTCTCCTACTTGGATGCCATCGGGCTTAAAGAACACCTCTCCCCTACCCGTTCCAATGGATTGGCATCTATGATTAAACAAATGAAGATGTATGCCGTTGCCTTCAAGGCCGCCAAAGAATAACAAGCCCCTAAGAGATTCCTACACTTCCGCTACGGAATGACGATGCGCTTCGTGGCGGGAAAAGGGAAGGGATCTCCATACAGTCAAATGGGCTAATTTCAACTTTTTTGGGCGGACAACAATAATTATGTATATTTGCCAATTTATTGAAAAAATCAATTTTATTGCATAAATATACTTATAACTTATTGATTAATAGTATTTTACCCCCCCCGATAAACATACCGCTTCCCAGCAGTCGTTTGGAGGTAAAATCCTTGTACCCTCCCATTTCCTTCCAATTTACAATTTACAATGAGCAATGCAAACTCTGTGACTGCTCTAACTTTTTCTGATTTAGGTTGACAGTTTTGGGCGGGTTAAAACTAAGTTAGTTGACAACGAACCGTAAAGGTTTACAACCGTCCTTTAAAGGTTGTCATTCTTTTGCGACCGCAAAAATAATCTTTTTATTATACACTACAACGTCTGCAACTGCCGTCGCGGAGGCCCCCTTCATTTTTTCGCGACAAGTCTTCCAAAGTCGCTTCTGCACTCCTGTCTGGCCGGCATGGACCGCTGACGGTGTCTGCATGCCGAGGCTCATGTGCGGCCTCCTGTCGTTGTAGAAGTCTATGAAGGCGGCTATCTCCTTCCTGGCCTCCGCCATGCTGCCGAAGTGTCTTTTGGGATAAATGAGTTCCTGCTTGATTATGCCGTTGACCCGTTTGGCGATGCCGTTGTCGGTGGGGTTGTGGTCTTCCGTCATGCTGATCATGATGTTCTCATTACCGCATTAACACATTACTGCATTATCATATTACCGCATTATCTTTCGTCTTAATTAGAGAAATTTGTGGACTCCGCGCCGTCGGTGCTCCTAAAACTTCCAAAATCGGCTTTACACTGTGATGCCTCCTTTGGCGCGAAAAATCGCATCATGTCAGATAACCATCAAAAACTGCCAGAAAGTTTCTGTTTTCTGCATGTTTTATCATTTTGACATTCAATAATTTGCATCTTGACTTTCCGTTGCTCACGTTGTATCTTTGCAGGATATTTCACTAACTAAAATCAGTCCCACTATGAAAAAGAAACAACAAAGCAATCACGAAGAGGGAAATTCTCCCAAGTATCTCAACCTGCTCACCGACTTCGGCTTCAAGAAGATGTTCGGCGAGGAGAACAAGAAGTTCCTCATCGCATTCCTCAACTCAATCTTGGCGGACAGTGTCGGGACTATCGAGGACCTCACCTACCTGAATACCGAGCAGTTGGGCGAAAACCCCAAGGAGAAGAA
>JAZUEE010000077.1:0-4083 GCA_045639985.1 Bacteroidales bacterium | reverse complement strand
GTACATGCTCATTGAAGCATTGCCGCTTGCTGTATATGATGAAGTAATGGTTGGATAGGAGTTTACGTTGTAGGTGCTATAACGTGACCAACAAAGAGGATACGCATCGAAGCCCGTTCCTTGACCATCAAAATTCTGAGTATAGGGGATAACTATCATTCCACATGCTGTAGAAGTATTGAAAACATTACTGTACTCACTTGTTTCATTGAGGTCACAAACGGCCTGTACATAGAAATCATAATAAGTAGAAGGTGTCAATCCAGTAATGGTAGCAGGATTATCTGTAACATTTACAATAGTAGCATTTTCACTTCCCGGCGTGAAGCCAGCAGGGCCATACATCACATTCCAATTGGTGGCAGAACCGTTTTCGATCCAAGATAATGTCACGGAATTGGTTGTAGCTTCCGTTGCTGCCAAACCCATAGGACGAATACAAGATGGAGCTTCTTCACAACGCACATTCAATTCAAATCCTGAATAAACATTACTAATGTCAGAAGTGAACTTCACGGTGAGAGGTCCCACAGTAGAAACTACATTTACATTAGGTCCATCCACTTTGGATGAATACAGCAGACTGCTTTCTTCTGTACCAACACCATCATAGATATAGACGATGTCATAATTTGTTTCAAGGTCACAGGAACCTGTAATCTTGGAAACCATATTCTCATCAGGATAGATTACTACCGTGTAGTTGCAATTGTTCGTATAATTTCCGTCAGGGCCACCATTATCATAAAGGTTTACAAAGCAGGTATGCAGTGTATCCGTACCTGTGGCAGGCATAACGAAATCTCCCGGACGAGCAGAGACAGGACCACGATAATTACTCATACCACTTGCACAATTGGCATATACATAAAAATCATAAACAGTATCTGTCAAATCTTCAAAAGTAATAAAAGGATCGTATGCGGTAACGGTCTCACCTTCTCCAGGTGTGAAGCCTTGAACACCGTATTCCACTGTCCATTCATACTGTTCTTCATCGGCGACTTCCCATGCCAAAGAAATAGAGCTTTCGGTTGTTCCACTAACGGACAAGGAAGAAGGACGAGCACATTCAGGAATTACATCTAAAACAATATTGTCAATATAACCTCCATTATATTCATAGTCTTCTACTTCTGCCATAATGGCGATATAACTGCCAGAGCCAGTATAGGATGCAAAAGAGACCTCATAATTAGCGGAGATTTCTCCTGCTGTAACAGTTTGAACCGGAACAAAGGTGTTTGGATTGGAAGGATCCGTCATCACACCGACTTTCATTGTGAAATAATCGGAACCATAATCTTGAATAGCATCAAAAGAAAGGATCAATGTGTTGATAGGATTGGCTTCCACATCAATCTGAGGGAGAATTGCATATTGGTCTCCTGCAGCAATATTGTACCAATCATCATTTGTTGTATAAAAATAGATTTTATTGTTGGTTCCATCTTCGGTATAAACGTATGGATAGAAGGCCAACGACTCACCATTATTATAATAATTCCAACAATTAGGCAAATTATTACTTGCAGGATCCAAGCTGGTAGTACTTGGAACATATTCGAAGTTCTCTGAGAAAGGCAGTTCGGAGAGCATAGCACACTGTGTAGCCGCTGTAATAGAAATAGGGTCACTTAATTCTCCATTTCCACAATTAGCATACAAACGTATATCGTAATTATTTCCGGCTGCGAGATTGCTCATTGTATAAGGAGACGTTACAGCATTTACACTGGTCCATTCTGTTTCTGAAGCGAGTTTGTATTCCAATTCCCATGAGGTTTCCTGATAGCCGGGAGCCCACGTAATCGTAATGTCTTCTGTTGTAGAAGTAATATCCGTCACCACAGGTGCAACACAACTGCCCTCTTGACAATAAGAGAATTTCACAACGTTACGTTCTGGTAAATGTGCCACAGAAGACGCTGAAGGTGTTTGCGGGTTAATATCTGACCCGTCTTGATAATAGGTGATACTCATATTATCGCCAGAAGTAAACGTATTGAACACATAAGGTTGACCATGATATTGACCGGAATTATCGTCAATAGCCAACACAAGGTTGTCTGTTCCATTATAAGTAAACACCGTATCAAATGCAAAGTGATTCCAACCATTTGAACAATTCAAATTACCGGAATATACAAGTTGCAAATTGTCAAAAGCAACCATTGGATCTGATTCACCAAACGAACTCAAAGAGGTGTGTCCCAAATAGATATTCACATTATTCTTTTTAGAGATAGGGGTTGAATATGCGTATTCGAAACTGATTCCGTTGATATCCATACTTTGACCACCCAATTCAGAAGCCAAGAACAATTCTTGCGTATAAGTGTAATTATAATAAGTATTAAGAGGCAATTGATAACTTGTAGAAGCACCTGTGCCAATAGCCCTATCCATAGTCACAAGACAACTTGTGGAAAAACTACCTGAAATAGGTGCTGGTTCTATCGTCTCGGAATTACAAACGGATGTGACACGCACACCGTAACTCGTTTGCGGTTCCAATCCTGACAAGACGTATGAGGTGGCGCCTTCAACGTTGATTGTAGTCCAACTATCATCTTCTACCAAACCATATTCCAAAACATAATCGGAGACACCGTAAGGAGCAGCCGTCCATTGTACGGTAGCTGATGTACCAAAAATATCATTAAATACAAGGTTGGAAGGATTGGAACAATCAGGAGTGGTGGTAAAAGTAGCCACAGTTGACCAAACACTCGTTCCTGATTCACATTCGGCTGCCACATATACGTCATATTGGGTAGTGGGTGCCAAATCTGTCACCGTATAGGGATTAGATTCAACATATTCGGAAACTGCTTCGTCTGGATTTTCGCCATGTTCCACGACTACTACAGACCAAGCCTCTTCTTCGCTACGGGAAGTCCAACCCACAACCGCACTATTTGCTCCAATATTGCTTACCACTATATTATTGGGACTCATACAGTCAGCCATTTCCTCTACCTTAGCATTATCTACAAACAGATAATACGCATATTCAGATGTGTAATTGATAGCAATATATTTGGCATCTCCCGGAATGGATATATTCTCATAGTTTTCCCAATTAGAAATATTAGTAGCCGTTATTTCAAGCCCCCACTGAAAGTCGCTGATGTCATTTGTTGTTGTGGAATAACCTACTCTGAAAGTTTCGTCATAATAGGAATCATACGCTCTATAATCAAAAGTGAATATTTTTGCATTGTCCGTAACTGGCAGTTCTGGAGAAATCAAATATTGGTAATAGTCATCTGCGTCTTCTATAGAGGAAAAAGCAAAACATCTATTACCATCAAGCGTTCCAAAACCGAAAGAGTTCTCCTCATTCATCGAAATCTTCGTCCAACAATTATACGATGGAGAATTGACTTCAAAATTTTCAGTAAATGGGAGAATGATATTAGAACAGTCAACACCTGAACCTGTAATCGGAATTATTGCATCAGAAACATTGGCTGAAGAAATCGTAATGGTTCCTTCGTCGGTACCGCCCATGGTAGGAGCATAGCGAACGGTCAGCGTACCACCTGTTGATGGCAATGTTGCTGAATAATCGAATGTCTCACCATCGGAAGAAATTTCAAAAGGAGAAGTACTGGTAGCCGTAATCATATCTGTAAGGTTATAACCACCTACGGTGACCGTACGTGTAGCTGTTTCTCCCACCAATACGGATGAGAAATTAACCTCAATAGGACTAACAACCAATATAGGATTCGATATCACAGATGTTACCTCAATGTCATCCAAATCTAAGAAATACATATCAGATATATCATAATGTCTGAACGCGATGTAGATCGTTTGGCCAGCATAATCGGACAAGTCAACACTGATTTGTCTCCAAGGAGATTGATCACGATACGGTCCTGCCGGTATAGTCTCCTCAAAAACAGCATCTCCGAAAGCATTAATATCCGGAGTAGTAGTAGAAACATAGACAGCATAATGCTCTTGGCACCACGATGCGTCCTGGCCACAAACCCAAAATGAGAGTGTGCTTGAGCCATCGCCCAACGTAATAGCTGGAGAAATCAACCAGTTATCTGGTTCAAGAGCACC
>JAZUEE010000076.1:0-5386 GCA_045639985.1 Bacteroidales bacterium | reverse complement strand
TCTCGAAAAACTCCTCTTTTCAGCTCTTTTTAGCTCTTTTTACAACCCGTTTTTCGAACCGTTTCGGAGTTTTTTCAGAATTTATCCGAAAAACAGCGCATTTTACCACCGTTTTTTCAAGTCGGAAACTGAACCTCTTTTCCAATTTTCCGCCCGCTTTCTGCAAAAAAAATTCTTTTCCCGCCAACATCACCCTTCGCCCGAAGACCCTTCCTCGCGCTTCTTATAATATTTAAAACATTATATTATTGTAATTTTTCAGTTCTTTCTCCATGGTCGGAACCATTTTATTCCCCCTTCGTTGCACCATCCATTGTTTTACCATTTTTTGTTCACAGGTCCCAATTCACAAATTGCCGCATTATCGTATTAACAAATTAGCACATTAATTTGTATTTTTGCCGCCTCAATTGAAAAATTCAAAATAAGTATGAAAGATATAGCACGTTACACTATCACGTCTGCACTCCCTTACGCAAACGGCCCTGTCCACATCGGGCATCTTGCCGGCGTTTACATTCCTGCAGATATTTATGCCAGATATTTGCGCAACAATGGTAAAGAGGTACTTTTCATCGGTGGTTCCGATGAGCACGGCGTACCTATCACCATCAAAGCCCGCAATGAAGGTGTTACCCCACAAGACATCGTTGACCGTTACCATAATATAATAAAGAAGTCTTTCGAAGATCTGGGTATCTCTTTTGATATTTATTCCAGAACTTCCTGTTTGGAGCACCATGAGACAGCCTCCGCCTATTTCACTAAATTGTTTGAATCTGGAAAACTGATTGAAAAGACCTCAATGCAGTATTACGATGAGGAGGCCAAACAGTTCCTCGCCGACCGTTATATTACAGGAACTTGTCCGAACTGCGGTAACGAGCATGCATACGGCGACCAATGCGAAGCCTGTGGTTCATCGCTTAATGCCACCGACCTCATCAACCCGAAATCAGCACTGAGCGGCAATGTCCCCGTACTTAAAGAAACCAAACATTGGTATCTACCTCTTGACCAATATGACCCATGGCTCCGCGAATGGATTCTCAAAGGACACAAAGACGACTGGCGCTCCACCGTTTACGGTCAATGCAAATCTTGGATCGAACAGGGACTACAGCCTCGTGCCGTTACCCGCGACCTCAACTGGGGTGTGAAAGTTCCGTTGAAAGAAGCAGATGGTAAAGTACTTTACGTTTGGTTTGACGCTCCTATCGGCTACATCTCTTTCACTAAGCAATGGGCTGAGCAGAACAACCAGAATTGGGAAAAATGGTGGAAAAATGACGATACTAAACTCGTCCACTTCATTGGCAAGGACAACATCGTGTTCCACTGCATTATCTTCCCATGTATGCTCAAAGCCGACGGAAGCTACATTGTGGCTGACAATGTGCCCGCAAACGAATTTCTAAACCTCGAAGGCAACAAGATTTCCACTTCCAAGAATTGGGCTGTCTGGGCACACGAATATGTTGCAGACTTTCCCGGCAAGCAGGATGTCTTGCGTTATACACTAACTGCCATCGCACCGGAAACCAAAGATGCCGACTTTACATGGGCCGATTTTCAAGCTCGCAACAACAACGAGCTGTTGGCAATTTTCGGAAACTTCGTCAATAGAACAGTGGTGTTAACACACAAATATTATAACGGTATCATTCCTGAACACGGCGAATATTCCGACTACGAAAAGGAAATAGTTGACAAGATTGCGGAATTTCCTAAACTAATTGGTGATTCCATTGAGCAATACCGTTTTCGCGAAGCATTGCAGGAATTTATGAACCTCGCACGTATCGGCAACAAATACCTTACCGATACCGAACCTTGGAAAAAGCAGAAAGAAGATCCTGAAGCGGTCAAAACCATTTTGCACCTCTCTTTGCAAATATGCGCCTCCCTTTCTGTTCTTTGCGAACCATTCCTGCCATTTACCGCACAGAAGTTGCAACATATTCTCAATATCAGCACCAAGAACTGGCAAGATGGCGGTCGTGTTGACCTATTGAAAGCTGGCGACCAACTCAATCCTGCCGAATATCTTTTCGAAAAGATTGAAGATTCCGTTGTGGCTGAACAAGTGGCCAAATTGGAGGCCACCAAGAAAGCCAACGAATTAGCCAATGCCACTGCCAAACCAGCCAAAGAGGAAATCAGCTATGATGATTTTCAAAAGATGGACATCCGCATTGTGACCATACTGGAAGCTGAAAAAGTCGCTAAGACAAAGAAGTTGTTGAAATTGAAGGTCAACACAGGCATTGACACCCGCGAAATCATCTCCGGTATTGCCGAATATTATGATCCGAAAGAGCTTGTCGGCAAACAAGCGCTAATGCTTGTCAACCTTGCTCCAAAGAACATTAAAGGCGTTGAATCCCACGGGATGATCCTGATGGCTGAAAATGCCGATGGCGCACTCTCCCTCATCCAACCGCAAAAGCCGGTGAAAGAAGGAAGTACAGTGAACTAATTATGAAGTTTCTATACGAAAGAAGCTCCGCCAGCAAATGCCGACGGAGCTTTTTTATATCAAATCAATAATAATCTTCTTTTAGAAATTATAATATAATGACAAAGAGAGATTGTTGCCCAAAATAAGGCCACCTCTCCATTCGTTCGCAGCCATATCATATTCTCCATCAACTAAATTAAAACTGTTGCCAACTCCATAACGAGCTCCCAACAAGCCTAAATTTGCTGCTAAATCAAAACGTCCGCCCAATCTGAAACGAATGGCAGGTTGAATACCGACTTCAGCCCATCTAAGCAAATTTTTGCCGAAACCGAAATCACCCATGGCCTTAAAATCGATATAAACAACATCGTTATGCCAAGGAGTAAATCTTACGTATGCACCTGTTTCGCCAAAACAATTCGTCGTAAAACCATTTATATATTTGTAGGAAGTCAATGAATACCCCAATTTAGCACCAACTGCCCATTTGTCGGTAATCTGATAACCTGCTTCTGGAATGAGAGAATTAGAAATCACCAAATCATTTGGACCCCAATAAGCATCCTTGCCGAACATAAGGCTTAGATTGCCACCAACATACCACTGTGAAAAAGCACTAAAAGATGCTACCATTAAAAGAACCGAAAGAAGAACTTTCTTCATAACATATCCCTAATACGTGTCGGGCACAACTTTTAATAGGACTTTCATATTTCAATTATTGTATTGTGCATACGGAAAGTCCTTTAACGTGTGCACAACACCGCGGTTAATAAATCTGGATGCCGATTTCCCACTTTGGCAAATCGTTCAACCCGGTATTCTTTTGGAACATACTTGTAATCCGATATTGCCCATAAATTGCAAAGAAATCCGTCAAACCAAAACGCACACGCGCGCCGCAATTCAACTTATTAATCTCATTGCGCATATACTTTTTCTCTACATAAATCTGATTCTGCTTGCCGTTTTCCGCTTTGAACTTGTATCGACTACCGGTTACCCAGTCTCCATAAACGCCTAAGTCAAAGTATAAGTTACCGTAAGAATATTTGGCAACATTGAAACGCAGATAGTATTCCAAATCAAACTGGCTGGTCTTCAAGTTGTTTTTCACAATTTCAAAATCCGGCATCGTCTCCACAGCGGGATCCACGTCCTGCATTGCATACCAAGAGGAACCGAAACCCAATCTGAAACCCATATCGAACATTTTCGTCACTTTGAAATTATTGACAAAGGAGAATGACAATGTACGGGAAAATCTATTCGTATGATAAAGATTGCCCGTAGCACTCCACAACGGCGGCAAAATAAAAGATGTGTTCAACACCAATGACAAATTGAACTTCATATCCTTATGCCTAAACAATTTTGGAAACAGAGAACTATCTTCATCCGAATCAACAATTATTTCCTCAGAATAATAATCAGATGATAGTGATATGGCGTCCTCAGGAAGTTTTTTCTTAGGCAGAACATCCTTGTTCAGTGTATATTTAGCATACTGCCCTCTATACCAGAAATTCATAGTCTGGCCGTCAATCAACTCTGATTTTGGAAAATAATACACATAAAGTTCTGTGACGGAAGTGTCAACAGGCAACGAATCGTTGATGATTATGGTTTTATCTCCGAACTTGATGCAGTTTCCTACAAATACAAACTTCTGCCCATTGTAATTATAAAAATTGCCAGAGGAACTAATATACCTTCCTTCATTATATTTATAGAGAGTTCCATCACCATTGGCGATATTGAAGAAGAGGCGGTAGGACGATAATTCATCGGCATCGGCTTTGAGTGGCACAAAGATAATATTGTCCTCGTCTTCGAAAAGGTCAAAAGTGTGAGGATTGGATTTTACGGAATCCATAAAATAACCGGCTTGGGGCACGCCATAGCCGAAAGCATAATCATAATAAGGATAGTGGTTGCCCGATTTCTCAATTTCATGCAGCAGCTGCATCACAGTCCAGTCGGGGTGAAGTTGTTTCACGCAGGCGGCAAAACCAGCCACCAAAGGAGAGGCGAAAGAGGTGCCATTAGCATTCACAAAATTACCTTTATCGTCAGCAACTGTAACTTTTCCACTTGCCACCACGTTCGGTTTGAGACGACCGTCGGCAGTAGGGCCTTTGGAACTGTAATAAGCCAGATAATGCAACTCTGTAACAGCACCGACAGAGAGAATGCTATCCGCATCTGCCGGAGTGACAATGGTTTCCCACGTAACATTCATCGCCTCATTACCCATCGCGTTGCAAAGCAAAATGCCCTTGCGGGCGGGAGTTTGCGCGGCTTTGGCCACAATGGAAGTCTTGCCGTCCATCTGCGTGGTTTCATAATAAGGAGTGGCAAATCCCAAAGAGCTGTTCACAATGTCCGCACCATTCTGATCGGCCCATTCCAAAGCCTGCACCCACCAGATTTCGCCTTTTTTCACCTGGTTTCTAATTTCCGTACAGGCAAGCAGGTATTCAGCACCCGTAGCCAAGCCCATACATTGCCCGTCATTATTGATACCGGCCAAACAACTCAGCACCATTCTGCCGTGTTCGTGCGCGCCGTAAACATTTTCCTTCTTATGCGTGAAATTCCACGTTTTCACAATCTGATGATTATCCATCAAATGTTTAAATGCGGGGTGCGTATTGACATCGGGGAAACCGGCGTCGAACACGGCGATACGGATGCCCTTGCCATTCAATCCGGCTTTGTAGAATTTCTCGCCTTGCATCATTGATATGGGAAGATCTTCTTCTTCAATCAAAACAACAGGGTCCTCCTCTGGCAATTCCGCCGTCTAAGACTCCGATTCAATCAATTGCGCATATTTCACATACGGCATTTTGCAAATCATCTCTATTTGCACCTCCGTGGCCGTCACGGCTACAGCGTTCAGCCAGCGCGAAGTACCTT